>JBJMWH010000376.1:0-3403 GCA_045810245.1 Burkholderiales bacterium
AACGCGCACGTCGCCGAGCCCTACCTCGCGAAGACCCAGCACATGGTGATCGCAGACACCGATGCCGAAGCCGAGCGCCTGGGGCTCGAGGCCTATGCCACCTGGGCGGGCCACATCCATCACCTCACGCGCAGGCACGGCCGGCCCGAGGTGCACAAGACCGAGCCCTTCGCCGCGGATTCGACTCAGCCGCTGATCGTCGGCTCGCCGCGCACGGTGCTGGAGAAGGTGCGCGAGATGCTCAGGATCACCAGCGCCAACTACCTGCTGTGCGTGTTTTCGTTCGGCGACCTCGCTCCGGAGCACGCCATGCGCTCGCTCGAATTGTTCACAGCGGAAGTGAAACCAGAACTTACAGCTTGAAAATCCTCGTGGCGTTGCCGCCGCGCACGGCGTCACGCTGGGCGGACGGGAGGGCGTCGACGCGCGCGAGGCAGCCTTTCATGTCGCCGATGTTGTGCGGATAGTCCGAGCCGTAGAGCATCTTGTCGGCGCCGCCGACCTTGATCGCCAGCTCGAGCGACTCCTGCTGAAACACCACGCTGTCGTAATAGATCCTCTTCAAATACGAGGAGGGCCTCTTGGAAATCCTCTCGCGGCAGGCCGGCATGTTGTCGAAGCAGATGTCGAGGCGCCCCGCGAGGTAGGGAAGCGCGCCGCCGCCGTGCGCGGCGATGATCTTCAGATTCGGATAACGCTCGAGGAAGCCGTCGAAGATCATGCGGCTCACCGAGAGCGAGGTGTCGAACATGAAGCCGACCGAGGCGATCAGGTTGTACTTCATCACGTCGAGGTACTTGGTGCCCGGCGGGGCGCTCGGATGGATGAGCACCGGCAGCTTACGGCGATCGATCTCCTTCCATACCGGCGCAAAGCGCTTGTCGGTGAGCGAGACGCCGTCGACGCTGGCAAGCTGCATCACGCCGACCGCGCCGAGCTCGTCGCAGGCCCGCTTCAGCTCCTCGAGGGCGAGCTTCGGATGCTGCCACGGCAGCGAGCACATGAAGCGGATGCGCTCGGGGAACCTGGCCTGCTGCGCGGCCATGTCGCTGTTCACCAGCCGGGCCGCTTCCAGGCTGTCGCTCGCCGAGCCCCAGAACACGTTCGGACTGGTGAGCGTGACGATGGCAATGTCGACGCCCGCCCGATCCATTGCCTGGAGGCGCAGCTCGTAATCGAACATCCCGGGCATCAACGTCATGAACGGCGCGCCGTCCTTCAGCACGCCGGTCTGCCCGCCGACCACCTTGCCCAGGGTATAGCCGCCGCCGCGGCGCTTCAGCAGCGCGAGGTAGGCGTCGTTCAGCATGTGGGTATGGACGTCGACGACTTTCATGACAAAGTGCACACTGCTTGCTCGGGCGCGTGACGCATGCAATTGGCCTCTACCGGGGGGTGCGGTAGGTTAACCGCCTCGCCTCCAGGGGGAAAGATCCAATGCTGAAACAAAAACAACAACTGGCTGCCGTGCTCCTCGGCCTCGCGTTTGCAACCGCCGCCGTCGCGCAGCCCAAGTCGGTTCCGCCCGCGAGTCAGCCAGCCGCTACGCCAGCCGCCAAGCCAGCCGCCGCGCTCGACGCCGCAACGCTGGCGCGGATGAAGGAGGCCGAGGACAAGCTCGCGCGCGCCGCCGAAGAAGAGGAAAAGCGCGCCGCGGTGCTCAAGGCCTACGAGGAAGAGCAGGCGGAGCGCCAGAAGCAGCTCGCCAAGGAGAAGGAAGAGCGCGATGCGCGGCGGGCGCGCGCCGCCTACGAGACGCAGTGCCAGTTCAAGTCGGTGATGAGCGACGAGGACATTGCCCGCTGCCGCTCGATCCATAGGAATTAGCCGTTGGTAGAATCCCCGGGGTCCGCATCCGCCCCGAGGCTTCTGCCATGCTGCAAGAGCGCGTCGCCGATCTTTCCTGTCGTTTATCCGAGTACGTAGAGCCGGACCGCGTCCGCCGCCAGGTCTACACCGATCCTGCGATCTTCGAGCTCGAGATGCAGCGCATCCACGAGCGCGTCTGGATCTACTGCGGGCATGAAAGCCAGGTGCCGAAGACGGGCGACTACTACGCCGTCCAGATCGGCCGCCAGCCGATGGTGATGGTCCGCGGCGGTGACGGCAAGGTGAACGTCCTCTACAACCGCTGCCCTCACCGCGGGAACATGATGGTCGGCGACCGCCACGGCTCGAGCGGCGAATTCTTCCGCTGCTCCTACCACGCCTGGACCTTCCACCACGACGGATCGCTGAGAAGCATCCCGATGATGGAGTCGGGCTACGCCGGCACGCCCTATGGCAAGGACCACCCCGATTGCAGCATGAAGCGCGCCGCGCGCGTAGAGAACTACCGCGGGTTCGTATTCGCGAGCCTCTCGGCCGAGGGACCGTCACTGGTCGACTTCTTGGGTCAGGCCATCGTGGCGTTCGACGACATGTGCGACCGCGCGCCGCAGGGCGAGGTCGAGATCGTGCCCACCTGCTTCCGCGTGATCCAGAAGTCGAACTGGAAGATCTTTCTCGAGAACCAGCTCGACGCCCTGCACCCCTCGGTCACCCATCAGTCCACCGGGCGCGCGGCGCACGAGGTGGAAAAGGATATCCAGAAGAAAACCGGCCACGCGCCGCTCTCGTATCACATGCTCTCGGCGTTCGCCACGGTGACGATCGACAAATGGGACAACTTCCAGACGCTGAACTATCCGCACGGCCACTGCATCCTCACCGGCTACATGGGCCTGCGGCCGAAGGATCCGGACACGCTCGCCTATGAAAAGACCCTGGTGGACGCGTACGGCCAGAAGCGCATGGAAGAGATCCTGGGTGTGAACATCCACCACGTGCTGATCTACCCGGGCCTCTCGGTGCAATCGCCGCTGCAGCAGCTGCGCGCGGTGCGTCCGCTCGGCGTCGACCGCACCCTCACCGAAATCTGGCATTTCCGCCTCAAGGGCGCGCCCGAAGCGATCTACCGCCGCTCGCTCGCCTATTACAACCTGGTGAACTCGCCCGCGACGCTGATCAACGCCGACGACCTGGAGAATTTCTGGAAGTGCCACCAGGGCCTCTCCTCCGACGGCGGCGACTGGGTCAGCTTTGCGCGCCACTTCGGCCGCGATCTCCACAAGGGCGAGATGGTGGAAACCGCGGCGAACTGCGGCACCTCGGAGGCGCCGATGCGCAACCAGATGAAGGCCTGGGCGCGCTACATGGCGGCGCAGTGATGGAGCCGCAGCACGAAGTCGAGCAGTTCCTCTACCGGCAGTCGGAGCTCCTCGATACAAAACAATGGCAGGCGTGGATCGACCTCTTCGCCGACGAGGGGGTCTACTGGATGCCGGCGGACCCGGCGCACAAGCACTGGGACGGCGTGCCATCGATCTTCGCCGAGGACAAGAACCTGATGAACGTTCGCATG
>JBJMWH010000377.1:0-5555 GCA_045810245.1 Burkholderiales bacterium
CTGGCAAGGCGTAGACGCCTGACCATCTCGGACCTCTCAGAGCAGCGCTGGGCGCTCACCACTTCGGACAGCCTTTCGCGACGGTTCCTCCACCAGGCGTTTGTGGAGAGCGGTTTGCCTGAGCCCCGCATTGCTCTCGAAGCTCGTTCGGTCCGCGTCAGGCTGCATTCGTGGGCGCGCAGCGGTCTGCTGGGAATCACTTCCAAGCGATTCCTTCGTCATATCTCACCCTCCTTCGGACTGGTCGAACTGCCGGTGCGGGGATTGAGCTGGCCGCGCCCGGTGGGGGTAATTTACCGAAGGGACGGCTATCTTCCGCCCGCAGGCCGCCGTCTGATCGAGCTGCTCAAGTCGGAAGCGGCCGGGCGATTTCGCGAAAGAGGCGGGCGGAATAAACTACCGGCATGAACGCACCCGAGAAGCTCAAGCAATACGACCGTGACGCCCACGTCGTGGGGAACATCGTCCACCTCGAGCATTTCAATGTGGTGGTCGACGACCAGCGGCTGGCGACGCTCTTCTACGTGACCGGGATCGGCGGGACGCGCGATCCGTATCTCTTTACCGGCCTGGAGAACATGTGGGTCAACTTCGGGCGCACGCAGTGCCACCTGCCGAGCCGCGGCGCGAAGCCCGAGGTCCTGCGCGGCACGATCGGCTTCGTCGTCCCGAGCCTTGACGATCTCGTGAAGCGCTTCGAGCATGCAGGCAAGGAGATGAAACGCGTCGCGCCGGAGCGGCCGAACAAGTTTTCTTTCGGAAGACAGGAACAATTTGTGGAAGCGACCTGCCCGTGGGGCAACCGGGTGCGCTGCCACGCGCCGTCACCCGAGTTCGGCAGCGCCGAGCTCGGGATCGTGTATGTCGACTTCGACGTGCCCGAGGGCACGGCCGAAGGCATCGCCCGGTTCTACAAGGAAGTGATGAAGGCGCCGTCGAAGGCGCAGGGCGGTCGGGCCGCGGTGAGCATCGGGCGCAACCAGCAGCTGTACTTCACCGAGACGTCCAGGCCGCTGCCCGAGTACGACAACCACCACATCCAGGTCTACATCGCCGACTTCGCCTCGCCCTACCACTGGCTGAAGGAGCGCGACCTGATCACGATGGAGACCGACGCCGACGAGTGGCGCTTCCAGTGGATCGTCGACCCGAAGGACGCACGCAAGCTCTTCCAGATCGAGCACGAGACGCGCAGCATGCGCCACCGGCTCTTCAACCGCCCGCTCGTCAACCGCAACCACGCCATCACGAACATGACCTACGTCTCCGGATTCGACGCCTTCCGTGGGACATATTGAACGGCAGGGGCTCTGGAATGAATACGAGCGCCCTCATGCGGACGTGCGCGAGGCGATCGAGCGGCTAGAGCGCGCGGGCGAATTGCGCCGCATCCGGGGCGCCGACTGGAAGCTCGAGATGGGCACGCTCGCGGAGATCGTCTACCGCGAGGATTCGCCGCCCGCGATCCTCTTCGAGGACATCCCCGGCTACCCAAAGGGCTTTCGCGCGTTCTCGGGCGCGACCAACTCGGCGAAGCGGCTGGCGATCCTGCTCGGCTTTCCGGTGCCTTCGCATCCGCTCGACGTGGTGCGCGCCTACCGCGACCGGATGAAGACGCACCAGCCCATTCCGCCGCGCGTGGTCGAGGATGGGCCGGTCCTGCAAAACGTGCTCAAGGGGAAAGATGTCGATGTCCTGCGCTTCCCGGCCCCCTTGCTCCACGAGCACGACGGCGGGCGCTACATCGGCACCGACGACCTCGTGATCATGCGCGATCCGGAGCAGGGCTGGGTCAATTGCGGCACGTACCGCTCGATGGTGCAGGGCGCGGACCGCGTCAGCCTGTGGATCTCGCCGGGAAAGCACGGCCGGCAGATCCGTGAGAAGTACTGGAAGCAAGGCAAGCCCTGCCCGGTCCTCATCAGCTGCGGCCACGATCCGATTCTCTTCCTCGCCGGCGGCAACGAAATCCGCTTCGGGTTATCCGAGTACGACTACGCCGCCGGACATCGCGGCGCGCCATACGACGTGATCGAAAGCGAGCTCTACCGGCTCCCCATGCCGGCGCACGCCGAGATCGTCCTCGAGGGCGCGATGCATCCCGGCGAGACTGCGCCCGAGGGACCCTTCGGCGAGTTCACGGGCTACTACGCCGGCGGGCGCAGCGAGCAGCCGGTGGTGCGTGTCGAGCGCATCTATCACCGCGACGACCCGATCCTCGGCATCGCCTGCCCGATGGTGCCGCCCTCCGACTTCTCCTACTCAAAGTGCGTAATGAAGGCCGGCATGATCTGGGACGAGGTGGAGCGCGCGGGCCTCGGCGGCGTGCGCGGCGTCTGGGTGCACGAGGCAGGGTGCGCGCGCATGTTCAACGTGATCTCGATCAAGCAGGCCTATGCCGGTCACGCGAAGCAGGCGGCGATGCTCGCGGCGAGCTGCCAGTCCGGGTCGTACCTCGGGCGCTTCGTGGTGGTGGTGGACGACGACGTCGATCCGACGAACCTCGACGAGGTGCTCTGGGCGATGTGCACGCGCTGCGATCCCGCGGAGGACATCGACTTCATCCGCCGGCACTGGAGCGGCCCGCTCGACCCGCGCCTGCCGCGCGGCGTGACGTGGAACTCGCGCGCGGTGATCGACGCCTGCCGCCCCTACGACATGCTCGGCGAGTTCCCGCCGGTGGTGCGCGCTTCCGGCGAGCTTCGCGAAAAGGTGCTCGCGAAGTTCGCCGGCCAGCTGAAGAAGCGTGATTAGGGCTGCGGTACTCCGTCGAGCGCGAGGATGCGGAAGCGGGCGAGCTGCTCGCCGTGTTTGCGGTTTTCCTTGTTTTCCGGCGAGCCGTGCCAGGCCTTGAGCTGGTCCATGTTGGGGAATTGGACGATGGCGACGCGCTTGGCCGCGGCCCCTTCCAGCACTACGACACTGCTGCTCGCGGCGAGGACCTTGCCGCCTTTTTGACGCGTTAGCGCCTGCGCCTTCGGCGCATACTCCTTCACATACTTGTCGTTGTCCTTCACGTCCGTCTCAATGACCGCGAACGCGGGCGGTTTTGACTGCGCGTGGAGCGCATGGATGCTGACGGCGCCGAGAGCGAAGCCGCCGAGCACTGCCAGGCTGATGCTGATGCGGGCTTTCATAGGTCTCCCTTTGCGGTGACATGCTGCGGACAGGTGGGACCGTTCCCCAATCGGAACGCAGGACCATCATAATGTGCTCCATGCGGCAAGTGTGCCTTGCGGCGGCGATGTGGCTTCTGGCGGCGGCGGCTGCCGCCGACGAGGTCTCGCTGCGCCTGGGCGGCAAGGAAGTTCAACTTTCCCCAGCCCTTCAGCAGCGAATGGCGAGCTTCGCGCGCGAGGCGCTCAGCCGCTGCGGGCCGAATACCAGCCGGCATCCCGGGAACTTCGGCGCCGCCGCGCTCGGCGTGGAGGAGCGCTGGAAGAAGCTCCTCGAGGGCTCGCGGCTGCGCGTGCGCTTCGCCGAGCCATTCCTGAGCGAGTCGTACCTCGGCGGCACGCTCGGCGTCTCGGAGGCGGTGGTCGGACTGGAGCAGAAGGAGCTCTTCGTCGGCCCGGACTTCACCCGCCACGGCGAGGCGCTCGTCGAGCACCTGCAATGCGGCTATCTGCCGTCGCTCGAGCTCGCCTGCCTCGACGAGCTAGCGCCGCATCTGCCAGTGCGGTACCGCGACACCTGCGCCAGGCTGGAGCGCGATGAAAAAGGGCGGATCGTCATGCCGCCGCCCGACATCGCGCCCTCCTGCAGCTAGGCGCTCAGCCGCGCTCCTGCGCCGACCAGGCGCAGCCGCGGCACTGATCCAGCCCGGGGCACCTTCCCTGCGCCCGCGCATCGCCCAGCCGTGGATCAGGGGCGTGCGATGCACAATGTTTCCCCGGGAAACGCTTGGGCGACGAGCATCTTGCTTGCCGCGAATCGCCGGGGGCATACTGGATTCGCTGGACGGAAAGACAACCCATCGGGAGGAGGACCCATGGCGAGCAGTCCGAGCCGCAGGAATTTCATCCGCAGGACCGCAGCACTCGCGGGAGGCGCTTTTGCGGCGACGGGCGCAGCGCGCGCCGCGCCGCTGCCGGTGCCTTCGACCAACCGTGAGCCAGGGCGGATCATCGAAGAGGCGGCGTATGGCATGCCCTCGAAATTCGAAGGGCACGTGAAGCGCAGGCGCACCGACGTCCTCAAGAACCGCCAGAACCTGTCGGATTGGAGCATGACGCCGCTTCAGCACCAGCCCGGCATCATCACGCCGAACGGACTGGTGTATGAGCGCCACCATGCCGGCACTCCGGACATCGATCCGAAGGCGCACCGCCTCGTCATCCACGGCCTGGTGAAGCAGCCGCTCGAGTTCTCGATGGACGACCTGCACCGCTATCCGTCGGTCTCGCGTTTCCATTTTCTCGAGTGCTCGGGCAACGGGCTCACCGACTGGCTGAAGCCCGCCTCGACGACCGTGCAGCAGACCCATGGGCTGCTCTCGGGTGCGCTGTGGACCGGCGTGCTGATGTCGACGCTGCTCGAGGAGGCGGGCATCGATCCGCGCGGCAAGTGGGCGCTGCTCGAAGGCGCCGATGCCTCGGCGCATACGCGCTCGGTGCCGATGGAGAAAATGCTCGACGACACGATGATCGTGTACGCCATGAACGGCGAGGCGCTGCGTCCGGAGAACGGCTATCCGGTGCGCGCGCTGCTGCCCGGCTGGGAAGGCAACATCAGCGTGAAGTGGCTGCGCCGCATCAAAGTCGGCGAGCAGCCTTGGCATTTCCGCAGCGAGACGGCGCGCTATACGGATCCGATGCCCGATGGCAAGTGGCGCCAGTTCAGCATGGTGATGGAGACCAAGTCGGTCATCACCAACCCCTCGGGGGGCATGAACCTCAAGGGACCCGGCTTCTACGAAGTGACCGGCCTCGCCTGGTCGGGCTCCGGCAAGATCCGCGCGGTCGATGTTTCGTTCGACGGCGGCAAGAACTGGCGCGAAGCCAAGCTGGAAGAGCCGATCATGGACAAGTGCCTCACGCGCTTCAAGGCCCCCTGGAACTGGGACGGCCAGCCGGCGACGTTGATGAGCCGCGCGGTCGACAGCAACGGTTACGTGCAGCCGACCGTGCAGGACATCCAGAAGCAGCGCGCCATCGTAGGCTTCGTTCAGCACCACAACGCGATCCAGCCATGGGCGGTGTCGGCCAACGGGGAGGTGCGCAATGTCATCGGCCAGGCTTAGGTCGGTTTTTGCAATCAGCGGTGCGATTGCCGGCTGCGTCTCTCTTCTATCGTGTGCAAACCTGGGCGGCGGGGCAGGCGGGATGCAAGCCAAGTCCTCCACCGGGATTCCGCTCGGTGCGTCGGGGCCGCACGAGGTGCAGCCGCTTGCGGACAAGCCGCGCTTCGGCAAGCCGGTGAGCGAGGCGGACATCGCCGCCTGGAACATCGACATCCGCACGCCGGACGGCGCCGGCCTGCCGCCGGGCCGCGGCTCGGTCGGGCAGGGCAGGGAGCTGTACGCGGCGAAGTGCGTCGCCTGCCACGGTGCCGAT
>JBJMWH010000378.1:0-2956 GCA_045810245.1 Burkholderiales bacterium
CGAGGAGTCGATGCGCGAGCACCTGAACGAGGTCGCGCCACGCCGCATGGCGGTGCTCGACCCGCTGAAGCTCGTCATCGACAACTTCCCCGTCGAGCGCGACGAGCTCGCGTCGGTCCCCAACCACCCGCAGAAGCCGGACTGGGGCAAACGCGAGGTGCCGTTCTCGCGCGAGCTCTGGATCGAGCGCGACGATTTCGCGCTCGAGCCGCCGAAGGGCTACTTCCGCCTCTATCCAGGCAACGATGTGCGCCTGCGCTTCGGCTACGTCGTCAAGTGCACCGGTATCGACAACGGCGTCGTCCATTGCAGCTACTACCCCGATTCGAAGTCCGGCACGCCCGGCGCCGACAAGTACAAGGTGAAAGGCAACATTCACTGGGTAAGCGCGCGCCATGCGCACCCTGCGACGGTTCACCTCTACGATCGCCTGTTTCGCGTGCCCAACCCGGGCGCCGAGCGCGATTTCATCGAGGATCTCAACCCGGATTCGATGAAAAGCATCATCGCGCAACTCGAGCCGAGCCTCGCCGCCGCGAAGCCGGGCGAGAACCTGCAGTTCGAGCGGCACGGCTACTTCGTGCGCGATCAGGACGGCGAGACGTTCAACCGCACGGTGACGCTGAGGGACTCCTGGTCCAAGCCCTGAAATAAAACGGGGCGCCGCGCGCCCCGCTGAAACCCTGAAGCTGTCGCCGTTACTTCGTCTTCGACTCGGCGCTGGCGCCGGTGCTCGCGTTCGCGTCGGGCGCGCGGCGCTTCGCCTCGGCGGTTTCCTTCTTCACCGCCTCCGGCGTTCCGCTCACCTTCTCCTTCACGGTGCGGGCGTCGATCTTCGCCATCAGCTTGAGATATTCGGCGCGCGTGAGGACGCCGTCGTTGTTCGAGTCGGCTTCCTTCCAGCGCGACAAGAGCTCCTTGTTGCCCTTCGCTTCGGCGCGCGTGAGCTTGCCGTCGGCGTTCTTGTCCATGTCGTTGAAGCCTTTGTGGGCCTTGTTGTCGTTGTCGGCCGCGAAAGCGGCGCCGCAGGCAAGCGCCATGGCTGCTGCGAGTACGGTTTTTGCAAATCTCATGACGTCTCCTATTAGCGTGTAGGACAGCGCAGGTGTTGCGCGTCCGCATCATCTGCAGCAATAATCCTGCCCGACATCGCGCTCTTCTCCGAACGGACTACTCCCGCCGCCGAAGGAACCAGCCAATGACCAGCGGCCCACAAGCGAAGTGGAAGCACGACGGCGTGCGCGTCGTCCACTCCAACGAGCTCGACATCAACACGCCCCAGACCCCGGGTATGAACCGCGCCGCGGCGATCACGCACGCCCGCGCCGGGGCCGAGAAGCTGTGGGCCGGAACGGTGGTGATCCACCCCAAGGCCAAGACCGGGGCGCATCATCACGGGCCGGTGGAAAGCGTGATTTACGTGGTGAGCGGAAAGGCGCGCATGCGCTGGGGCGAGAAGCTCGAATTCGTCGCGGAAGCCGGTCCAGGCGACTTCATCTACGTGCCGCCTTACGTGCCCCATCAGGAGATCAACGCGAGCGACACCGAGCCGCTCTCGTGCGTCCTGTGCCGCAGCGGCCAGCAGCCGGTCGTCGTAAACCTCGACATCCCGGCGGTCGAGAAACCCGAGGAAGTGCATTGGGTGGACAACATCCATCCGGCGCCGAAGAAATGAACCGCAACCCGGCCGACATCGGCGGCGAAGCCGCCGGCCCGATCGACACCGCCGATCACGGGATGAAGTTCTGGGAGAAGCAGGCGAACGCGCTGCGCAATACGCTCACCAGCGGCAAGGTGGTGCGGCTCGACGAGCTGCGTCGGGCGGCCGAGGAGCTCGGCGACCGCTACTACCGCCTGGGCTATTTCGAGCGCACCACCGAAGCGATGCGCAATCTTCTCGTGGAGAAAGGCCTGCTGACCCGCGGCGAGCTGGAGGCAAAGATCAACGAAATCCGCCGGCGCTATGAGCCCTAGCGCCTACACGCCGGCGCCGGAAAGACGTTTCAACGTCGGTGACCGCGTGCGCGTCAAGAGCGCGCACCCGCCGGGCCATCGCCGCACGCCCGCGTATGTCCGGGGCAAGAAGGGCGAGATCGAGCGGGTCTGCGGCCGGTTCCCCAATCCCGAGGAGCTGGCCTACGGCTTCGACGGAGAGCCGCGCCACGTGCTCTACCGGGTCCGGTTCCGGCAAGGGGACGTCTGGCCCGCCTACGAATCTCCGAGCGAAGATTTCATCGAGGTTGAAATCTACGAGCATTGGCTGGAAGCGGCATGAGCCACGATCACCGGCACGACGCTGCGAAGGACGACGGGCCGCCGAGCGAGCACGAGATCCTGAGCCGCGCGCTCCAGGAGCTGCTGGAGGAAAAAGGCGTGCTCACCGCCGAGCAGGTGCGAAAGCGCATGGAGCTTTTCGAGGCGGAGTTTCCGCAGCGCGGTTCGCGCGTCATTGCGCATGCCTGGGCGAACCCGGCGTTCAGGAAAAGGCTGCTCGCCGACGGCAAGGCGGCGTGCGCCGAATGGGGCCTCGACCTCGAGGCCGACCGCCTGATCGCGGTGGAGAACACGCCGCAGGTCCACAACATCATCGTCTGCACACTCTGCTCGTGCTATCCGCGCGCGCTCCTCGGCATGCCGCCCACCTGGTACAAGAGCGAGAACTACCGCAAGCGCGTGGTGCGCGATCCGCGCGGCGTTCTCCGGGAGTTCGGCACCGTACTGCCGGATAACGTCACGGTGCGCGTGCACGACTCGAACGCCGACATGCGCTATGTGGTCATCCCGATGCGCCCGCCCGGAACCGAGGGCTGGAGCGAAGAGCGGCTCGCCGGCCTGATCACGCGCGATACGCTCGTCGGCGTGACGATTCCCTTCGTCGGCTGATCGGCGGTGGATTGGACGAGGCCTGCGGATGCCTGTATAACGGGTTGGCAGGATTCTCAAGCAGCACGCCCGG
>JBJMWH010000379.1:0-2978 GCA_045810245.1 Burkholderiales bacterium
CGCAGCTTGCTCTTGCGATCGCTCTCATCGCGCACGCCCTCGACCTGGTCGAGGATGAACTGCTTCATGCGGCGCTGCTCCTGCGTCACCTCCTTCTTGCCGAGGCCGGGCCGGGGGTTGGCGAGCGCCTCGATCTCCTCGGTGACCTGCCTCACCGAGACGCCGTGCGGCAGCTCGCTCACCACGAGGCGCCACTGGCCGCGCGCGAGCGGCTCCACCTGCCATTTACATCTGATCAACAAAGAACCACGACCGGTCTCGTACGCCTGCCTGATCTCTTCGGGAGGCGAGATCACCTGGCCGCCGCCGGGGAAGTCGGGACCGGGCAGGTGCTCGAGCACGTCCTCCAACTTCGCGCGCGGATGCTTGATGACATGCGCCGCCGCGGCGGCAACTTCCTTCAGGTTGTGCGACGGGATCCGGGTGGAGAACCCGACCGGAATTCCGAAGCTTCCGTTCAGGAGCCCGAACGGCAGCCTCGCCGGGAGCAGCACCGGCTCGTCGAACTTGCCGTCGTAGTTCCGAATGAAATCGACGGTACCCTCCCCGATCTCGGCCAGCAGCAACTCTGCGAAGCGTGACAACCGGGCTTCGGTATAGCGGTACGCCGCAGGCGCATCCCCGTCGCGCGAGCCGAAATTGCCCTGGCCGTCGATCAGCGGATAGCGCATCGAGAACGGCTGCGCGAGGTGCACCAGCGCCTCGTAGGTCGAGGAGTCGCCGTGCGGGTGGTACTTGCCGAGCACCTCGCCGACGTAGCGCGCGCACTTGGAGAACGACTGCGCGCCGCCGGAGGTATCGCCCATGGCGTAGAGGATCCTGCGCTGGACCGGCTTCAGGCCGTCTGCGATCTCGGGCAGCGCGCGCGCCTTGACCGTCGAGACCGCGTAGCCGAGGTAGGCCTGCGAGGCATGGGTCTCGATCGGCGCCGCGTCCTCGCCGTTGTCGGGGGTGAAAAGGTCTGGGGTTCGATCATCCATTGCGTTGCCTCAGGTCGAAGATGAGGTCTGAAAAAGATCCAGCTGCGTGTCCGCGTGGAACACGGCCAGCTCGACCGCGGCCTTGGCCTTGTCCAGCGCGTCGCTGTAGCCGACGCGGCCACCGCCTTCCCATCGGTATCTGCCTTTCGGCTCGGCGAGGAGCGTCACTTTTCCGAGCTTGGTCTTGCCCAGCCAGTAGGCGTGTCCTTTGTAGGCGCGCTCCCAGAATGGCTTGGCTTTCTTTTTTTTGGGTTTCTTTGTTGCCATGAATCCCCCGGCGGTTGAGGAAAACGTGGTCTGTCCCTGTTGAGGGCTCTGTTTATGGCTCAAACGTCGGCTTCTACGCTCTTCCAGTGCTCCCGCATCCAGTTGCGCCGGCCCTCGGCTTCGCTCGCGTCCATCAGCAACTCGAATTTTTCCCTGATTTTTTTCAATTCTTTCATGTCGAGCTGCATGCGGATGAGGCGCCGCGTGTCCGGGTTCATGGTCGTCTCCCAGAGCTGCTCGGGGCTCATCTCGCCCAGCCCCTTGAAGCGCGAGATCTCCCAGCTGCCGTCCTTCACCTTTTCCTTTTTCAGCTGGCTCAGCATTTCTTCCAATTCGTCGTCATCGAGGCAGTAGAGGCGCCGCGCGGGCTTGCCCTTGCCCTGGCCGGGCACCTCGATCTTGTAGAGCGGCGGCATGGCGACGTAGAGGTGGCCGCGCTCGACCAGCTTGGGCGCGTGCATGAAGAAGAAAGTGAGGAGCAAAGCCTGGATGTGGCCGCCGTCGACGTCGGCATCGGTCATCACGATCACCTTGCCGTACCGCACCCCCGAAAGATCGACGCTGTCGTCGGGCCCGTGCGGATCGACGCCGATCGCCGTGGCGATCGCCTGGAGCTCCTTGTTCGCGAGCACCGTGCGGCTGTCCTTCGACATCGTGTTCAGCACCTTGCCGCGCAGCGGCAGCACGGCCTGGGTCTCCTTGTCGCGCGCCTCCTTCGCCGAGCCGCCGGCCGAATCGCCCTCGACCAGGAACAGCTCATTGCGCGTGACATCACCCGAGGCGCAGTCGACCAGCTTCCCCGGCAGCGTGGCGATGCCGCTCGACTTCTTGCGCTCGACTTTCTTGCCCTTGGACAGGCGCGCCATCGCCTGCTCGACCGCGAGCTCGACGATCTTCTTGCCGTCGTCGGGGTGCTCGTTCAGCCACAGCTCGAAGGCGTCGCGCACGCACATCTCGAGCAGCTTCGCGGCGTGGCGCGTGGTGAGCTTCTCCTTGGTCTGGCCGTGGAACTGCGTGCGCACGATGCGCGCCGAGAGCGTGAAGCAGGCGCGCTGCCAGAGGTCGTCGGGGATCAGCTTCACGCCCTTGGGCGCGAGGCCGCGCGTGTCCATGAACGCGCTGAGCGCCTCGAAGATGCCGGCGCGGAATCCCGCTTCGTGCGTGCCGCCCGAGCGCGTCGGGATCAGGTTGACGTGGCTGTCGGCGAAGATGTCGCCCTCGGCGACCCAGCCGATCGCCCACGACGCGCCCTCTCCAGGTTCTACTTCAGAAATCCCATGCAGGGATTTTTCGTCGAAAAACCGTTGTCCCGTGAACAGCGGCGCGATGAGCGGGCGCCCGTCGAGCATCATCTCGAAGTACTGCTCCATGCCGCGCTCATATCGCCACGTCTTGGAGTCTTTACCTTCAATATTTAATATTGTGGTAAGGCCGGGGAGCAGATACGCCTTGGAGCGCACCAGGTGCTCGAGCTCGGCGAGCGGGATGTTGGGCGAGTCGAAGTACTTCGGGTCGGGCCACAGACGCACCACCGTGCCGGTGCGCTTCTCCTTGATCCTTTCGCTTTTCAGCTTCTGGCTGAGCTCGCCGCCTTCGAAGGCGATGGAGTGCTTTTCGTGGTTCCGGTAGACCACGACTTCGCAGCGCTTCGACAACGCATTCGACACTGCGACCCCGACCCCGTGCAGGCCGCCGGAGATGTGGTAGACGCCGTCGCCCGAGCGCGAGAAC
>JBJMWH010000380.1:0-2840 GCA_045810245.1 Burkholderiales bacterium
CTACGAGATGGCGGTATCGCGGCCGCGAGTCGTCTACAAGGAAATCGACGGCGAGCGCTGCGAACCCTACGAGATTCTCACTGTGGACGTAGAGGACGCGAACCAGGGCAGCGTGATGGAGGAGCTCGGAAGGCGCCGCGGCGAGCTCCTCGACATGGTGCCCGACGGCAAGGGGCGCGTGCGCCTCGACTACCGCATTCCCGCGCGCGGCCTGATCGGCTTCCAGGGCGAGTTCATGACCCTCACCCGCGGCACCGGCATCATGAGCCATGTGTTCGACGACTACGGCCCGGTGAAGGCCGAGATCGAAGAGCACCGCAACGGCGTGCTCGTGTCGCAGGACGACGGCGTCGCCGTCGCCTACGCCCTGTGGAAGCTGCAGGAGCGCGGGCGCATGTTCGTGAGCCCGGGCGACCCGGTCTACGAGGGCATGATCATCGGCGTGCATACGCGCGACAACGACCTGGTGGTCAATCCGATCCGCACCAAGCAGCTCACCAACATCCGCGCCTCCGGCAAGGACGAGGCGATCGACCTGACGCCGCCGATCGAACTCACCTTGGAGTACGCGGTGGAGTTCATCGGCGACGACGAGCTCGCCGAGATCACGCCCAAGTCGATCCGCCTGCGCAAGCGCCACCTGCGGGAACACGAGCGCCGGCGCGCCGACCGCGCCGCCGCCTAGCTTCAGGCACCATCCAGCACCTCGCGAGCGGCGCGCTCGCCGCTACGCAACGCGCCTGCCACAGTCCCTGCTTCCTCGGCGTCGGTTGCTTCGCCGGCGAAGAAGAGCGTGTCCTCGATCGGTTCGGCCAGACGCTCGCGCGCACCTTCGCCGCCGACCCGGACATAGCTGTAGCCCCCGCGCGCGTAAGGGTCGCGCCGCCAGTCCTGGACCAGCGCGGCCTCCAGCTCATCCGCGGGTTTGCTTGCGGGTCCGAAAACCATCTCAACGGTTCGAAGCGCCGCGGCGAGCAGCGCTTTCCCCGACGATCCGGAGAGACGCGCCGCTTTCGGGCCGCCGGCCCAGGCCGTAAGGAGCGGCGCGCGCATCGGCAGCGGAGTCCAAAAGGTCGGGAACGGCGCCTCCGGGACGTGGAAGAACGCCACTTCGGGTGCGCGCTTCTCCCAGAACGGCGAATGGAATCGCATCGCCACCCGGATCACCGGGCCCGAAGCGAGCTTGCGCAGCGCCGCCGTCTTCGCTTTGAGCGCCGGTGAAAAGCGAACCGCCCCCGATTGCAGGACGCCGAGCGGCAACGTCACGATGGCCCGCCGGGCCTGGAATGCGAACGAGCGGCCCTTCACCACGACGTTGCCGCGCTTCCAAGTCAGGTGCGTGACGGGTGAGTCGAGCCGCAGGCGGGCGCCGTGGGCAACCACCGAATGCGCGAGCCAGTCGAAGAGGGCGCCGTAGCCGCCCTGCGGCCGCGGCTGCGAGGCGCCGAGCGAGCCGCCCTCACCCCACTCCTCCAGGATCGAGCGGGCGCTGACGCGCGCCGGGTCGGCGGCATCGAAGCCCTGCACCATCATGCGCGCGAAGGTTTTCGTCTTGCGGCTGACCCGAGTGCGCGCCAGAAGTTGATCAAAAGAGATATCGCGTTGCAACGCGGGCGCGCGGCGAACGGCGCCTTGCGCCTCCGTAAAGGCGTTCATGCGCCGCAGCCGGCCGCGCTCGAGATAGCGCTGCTCGCGGGTCGAGTCGACCGCCGCGATACCGGCTTGCGCAAGCAGCGCGTGCGTGGATGCCGCTTCTCCGTGAATGAATTCGGCGCCGAGCTCGACCGGAATGTCGAGCCCCGGCATGCGGCGGGTCCAGCAGCGCCCGCCGACGCGCTCGCGCGCCTCGAGGACGAGGACCGAGCGTCCCTCGCGCGCGAGCGCGGCGGCAGCGGCGAGCCCCGCGGCGCCGGCGCCGATGACGATCAAGTCAAAAGACTGGATGCGGGCTCACTCGGCCTTGACGCCGGCGTCGGCGGCGACTTTGCGCCACACGTCGATTTCCTTCCGGATCTGGGCGAGGAACTGCTCCGGCGTGCCGCCGGCAGGCGCGACGCCGTCGTTCTGCAGCTGATCGGCGGTTTGCTTGAGGCTGAGCGCCTTGGTCACTTCTGCATTGACGCGCTCGACGACCGGGCGCGGCAGGCCCTTGGGACCAATCAGCCCGTGCCACAGGATGACCTCGTAGCCCGGAAGGCCCGACTCGGCGACGGTCGGAACATTGGGCAGCGCCGGGATGCGCTTGGCTGTGGTCACGGCAATTGCGCGCAGCTTGCCCGACTGCACGTGCGGCATGGCGGTCGCAGTGCTGCTGAAGAACACGTCGGTCTGCCCGCCGATCGTATCGGTGAGCGCCGGGCCGGTGCCCTTGTAGGGAATGTGATTCATCTTGATCCCGGCCATGCTGTCGAAGAGCTCGGTCGCAAGATGGATGACGCTCCCCTGGCCCGAAGACGCGAAATTGATCTGGCCCGGTTTGGATTTCGCCAGCGCGATGAGCTCCTTGGTTGTCTTGACCGGCAGCGAGGGCCGCGCGACAACGAGCAACGGCCCCTGCGACATCTGGATGATCGGGGTGATATCGGCGACCGGGTCGAAATTGAGCTTGTAGATGCTCGGATTGACCGTGTAGCTCGAGGCGATCAGCGTAAGCGTATAGCCGTCGGGCGCGGACTTGATCCCGGACTCGATGCCCAGGACCCCACCCGCGCCGGGCTTGTTCTCCACGATCACCTGCTTGCCCAGGCCCTCGGTTAGACGCTGCGCCATGAAGCGTGCGATGAAATCCGAGCCGCCGCCGGGCGCAAAAGGAACGACGATGCGCACCGGCTTGGCGGGAT
>JBJMWH010000381.1:0-3612 GCA_045810245.1 Burkholderiales bacterium
ATACCGGAAGCCGGTGCGACTTCAGCTTGAGAAAGAAATCGATCAGCACCGCCGAATTATCGCATCGGCCGCGCGCCGGCTTGCGCTCGGTTAAAGCTTGCAAGGCGTGCCGAACTTCGCTGTGCGCGCAGCGCAAAGCCGATATCTTGTCTACAGGCGCAACTTGCGCTGCAGCCCCGGCCACTTCCTTGTGACGGGGCTTTTTTTTGCCCGTACGCGGCTCAGCGAGAGAAGAGGATCAGGCGGCCTTGAGGTAGCACGCCGCAGCGGCGTGCGCCGTCTGTACGAAGCCGAGCGTATCGAGCTCGTCGAGCCAGGCGGCGAGTCTGCGCTCGTCGCAGCCGCCTGCTGCGGCCGCTATGGCGGCGACCTCGCTCGGCCCGTGAATGGCGGCGAGGATGCGCCGATAGTGCACCGGCAATCCGGAGTCGCCGCACGTCAGAGCGCGCTGGCCGGCCTGCGTAAGCCAGTAGACTGCTTCTGTTGTCCGGATCGCAATCACGTTGCTACATCGACGGCCAGGCGAGCAGCAGCAGGCACACCACGCCGGACAGCCACGCGAGCAGGCCCGGGACGCGCTGCGCGGCGCTGCGGCGGGCGAAGATGAGGCGGCCGGGGACGGTGGGCACGACGAACGCCGGGCCGAGGTCGTGGCGCGGATACGTCCTTCCGATTCTTCCCATGGCGCGTCCCTCCAAGGAGCGAGCGATGGCTCTATGGTGACGAGCTTTGCCGGCAATGGACGCCTCCTGCCGAACTATTACAACCGGCTGGCGCCGCGGTCGCGAATCCGCGCCACAACATCAGGAGTTGCAAAAAGTCAGGAAATGAAATCGCGCCGGTACATGCGCAGCAGCGTGAGAAACGCGGCGACGGCGAGCGGGCCGATGAGCAGGCCCACCATTCCGAACGCGCCGATGCCGCCGATGAGGGCGAAGAACACGACCGCGCCGCCCATCTCGAGGTCGCCCTTGATGAGGAAGGGCTTCACGATATTGTCGATGAGTCCGACGACGCCGGCGGCCCAGATCGCCAGAAAGAGTCCCATGTAGGGATGACCGGTGGCGAGCTCGATCAGCGCCGCGAACAGGCACACGGCGGCGGCGCCGATCGCCGGAATCAGCGCGAAGAAGAACGTGAGGGCGGTGAAGAACATGGGATGCGGCACGCCCGCGATGAGATAACCGATTCCGGCCACGGCGGCCTGCACCGCCGCGGTCGCCACGGTGGCCACGATGACCGCGTACGATACTTTTCTGAACTCTGCGATCAGCTGATTGGTCTGCGCGGGAGCGAGCGGCGACACGCCGACCAGCCAGGCGATCAATTCCCTGCCGTTTACCAATAGGAAGTAGAGCGCGATCAACATCATGGCGAGGTCGAACACCAGCGAGCCGGTCGCCTTGAGGGCCGCGGCGACCGCGGAGGCCGCGCGCGGTCCCTGCTCGATGACGTGCTTCTGCGCGAGCTGTCCGAGATCGCCCACGCTCTCGAGCGCGTTGCGTGCATAGCCGTCGAGCGGCGCCGGCAGATTGTCCACCAGGCCCACGACGCCCTGGCTGCGCACCGTGTCCTGGATGAAGCGCACGCCGTCGGCGGCCTCCTTGACCAGGACCGTGGTGAGGCCGAGCAGCGGACCGATCACGAGGAACAGCACCGCCAGCACCAGAATCCCAGCGCTGATCGCGCGCCTGCCGCGCAGCCATCGCGACAGACGCGCCTGCGCCGGCGCCAGCACGACGGCGAGCACTGCGGCGATCACAAGCGCGCTCGCGATCGGCCAGGCGACATAGCCGACGGCGAGCAGGCTCGCGATCAGCATGACGAAGAGGAAGCGGCGGGCGGATTGATCGCTGGGCACGAGTCCGCGCAATTATCGCAATTCTTTGCAAAACCGCGACGACTTCTTAACTGTTGCCGCGTCCGCGCGAGCTATGATTTTCGGCGGGGGAAATGCATGCAATCCAATAACGACAGCCGCATCCGAGTCATGCTCGTGGACGCGCACCGGATCGTTCTTTCCGGGCTGCAGCGGCTGATCGACGATGAGCAGCCCGATCTGGGCGTCGTCGCGACCGCGACGGCGTGCGCGGGCGCCGTCGAAATCGCGGCCGCCGCCAGGCCCGACGTGGTGGTCGTCGACGTCGACCTCGCTACGGAGAAGGACGGCAGCCTGGTTCCGGGACTGATCAACGGCCATAACCGGCGCGTGCTGGTGCTGAGCGGCTCGCGTGACGGCAAGCATGAGCTCGCCATCCTGCGCGGCGCCTGCGGGGTAGTACACAAGGACGATACGCCGGAGCTGCTCATCAAGGCGATCAAGAAGGTGCACCAAGGGGAGCTGTGGCTCGACCGCAACTCGACCGGGCGGCTGTTCGTGGAGCTGTCCCGCCAGAAGGGGCCTTCGGCAACCGAGACCGCGATCGCCTCGCTCACCGAGCGCGAGCACGACGTCGTGCGCAGCCTGGTGAAGCAGCCCGGCGCCGACAACAAGACGCTCGCGAGCACCCTGCACATCGGCGAGCACACGCTGCGCAATCACCTGAGCCGCATCTACGACAAGCTCGGCGTGCCGAACCGCTTCGAGCTGTACATCTTCGCGCAGCGCCACGCGGGAAACCTGCACGCCTAGACGACGTTTCCGGGCGCCGCCGTGACGCCGGCGTGGCGCATTTCACGAACGCGCCCGGCGGATGTGACAATGTGCTCAAGTCGCGTCAAATAGTGCTTGCGGCTCCTTGTGTCATGCGCCCACCATCGCAGCACCAGCATAAAGCCGACTTCATGACCCGTTCATGGGCGCGCGTAGAGACGAGCGGTTCGATAGCGACCTCCGGATCAAGCTCGATCGGGGCGATGGCCGCATGCGCAACGTCAGCGCGAGCGGCGTCTACTTCCTGACCGACGTCGACCTCAAGCCGGGAGAATCGCTCAAGTTCACGCTGGAGTTCTCGGGCCTGCAGATCGGCGTGGTTTCGGCGCGCTGCGAAGCGCGCGTGGTGCGGGTCGATCCGCACGGTACGCTCATGGGCGTCGGCGCGACCTTCGAAAGCATCGAGTTCCACCGCGTCGGCGCTCCTCCCCACTAAAAAAAGGCTTCGACGATGCGTCTTCTCCAGGCTCTCGCCCTCGTGGCGCTCATCCTCCCGTGCCTCGCCGCGCCGCAGGCGGCCGGCGCGCAGGGCAAGCTCGACAAGGCGGTCCAGATTCTCGAGCAGCAGGCGCGCGCCGGCAGGGGTGAGTTCGTGACCTTCCTGATGGGCGCGGCGAGCGCCTACCGTTGGGACAGCGCGGCGCCCGAGGGTCCTGGCGCCGAGCGGCTGTTCTGCCCGCCGCCGTGGCACTCGGTCGACGGCAAGAGCTACGCCAAGATCGCGCTTGAGGAATACCGGCGCTCGAAGAACGAGTACGCGGCGCTGACCGAATATCCCCTCGATGTCCTGTCTCTCGCTCTTCAGCGAGGGCTGCGTGCGCGGTATCCCTGCGAGGCAGGGCGAGAAGCGAGCCCGGTGAAGTCCTCCCCCGCCGGCTAGCGAGGTGCCGGTCCTTCCTTCAGTCGCGTGACGAAGGCGAAGGCATCCAGCGTGAGCCTTGCCAGGTCCACGGCCTGCG
>JBJMWH010000382.1:0-4236 GCA_045810245.1 Burkholderiales bacterium
AAAGCTGTAAGATCGCCGCCTCTCACTGCATCGTGCAGCCGAGTGATGCTCGACATGAGGTCCCCTGCCGGCGATTGTAGCCGGACCGGAAAAGTCCCGGCACCGGCGGCTGCCGGAACGTCTACATCTGCGATCCGAGCAGGGATGCCGCGTGCTCCCAGACCTTCTCGGAGCGCGGCCGGTTGTTCCATTCCTGCAGGCTGACGCGGCGCGAGCGCGCCAGATCGTCCTGGAAGATGCCGATCTGCCGCTCGGCGAACCCGGCATCGTAGACGTTCAGATTCGCCTCGTCGTTCAACTGGAAGGAGCGGTTGTCGAAGTTGGTCGAGCCCACCGACACCAGGAGCGAGTCGACGATCATCACTTTGCAGTGATACATCGTCGGCAGATACTCGTAGATCTCCGCGCCAGCCGCGAGCAGGGGACCCCAGCGGGCGCGGGATGCCCGCCGGACGGATTCGGCGTCCGCGTGCTCTCCCGGCACGATGATCTGCACCTTCACCCCGCGCCTCAGGGCATCGGCAAGCGTATGCAGCGTCAGCCGGTCCGGCACGAAGTACGCCGTCGACAAGTGAATCGAGCGCTGCGCCGCCGTGATCGCGAGCAGGTACATGAGCTGCATGCTCTCGCTGCCGCCCGAGCGCGAGCTGCTGAACATCTGCGCCGGGCTCGGGCCCGTCCGTTTCAGTGCAGGGAAATAGTCGGGCCCGTGGAGGACCGCGCCGGTGGCCTTGATCCAGTTGTCGAGAAACACGGCCTGCATCTGCGCGACCACCGGTCCCTCGGCTCGGAAATGCGTGTCGCGCCAGTGATCCGGGTCCTGCGCATCGCCGGCCCACTGGTCGGCGATGCCTACGCCGCCCGTGAAACCCACCCGGCCGTCCACCACCAGCACCTTGCGGTGGGTACGGTTGTTCATTCGTCCGAGGTTGTACCAGTGAAGCTGGTGGAACCGTCGAACTTCTATGCCGGCGCGCGCCATCTCGTCGAGCTGCGCCGGATCCATCTTGTTGCTGCCGACCCAGTCGAGCAGCACGTGCACCTTCACGCCGGCGCGCGAACGCTCGGCGAGCGCGTCGGCGAACTGCCTGCCGATCGTGCCGGACCAGTAGATGAAGCTCTCGAAGTTGATGCTCGTGCGCGCCCCCTGGATGGCGGCGAGCATGGCCGGGAAGATGCGGTGGCCATTCAACAGCACCTCCACGCGGTTGCCGCCGACGATTGCGGGTCCGAGCAATACGCCCATCGCGCGCCCGAAGTCCGGATCGGCGGCCGAGTAGAGGCGGCGGATTCGCTGCCCGATTCGCTTCTCGCGATGAGTGAAATTCAGGGCGACGATTGCCGCCGCGAGCGTAACGCCGGCCGTGGCGAGCGCAACGAGCGGCAGCCGGCTTTTCATTCGAACTAGGGCTCTGACCTCGCCCTGCGGCGGGGAATCGGGTTCTGTCCCGGATTCTGCGTGGCGAGCGCGCGCGGGGCGGTGAGCTGGCGCAGCTGCTCGACGGCGTCGCAGAGCCGCGTGACCACGACATCGACGCCGGCGTCGCGCAGGCGGGACTCGAGCTTGTCCGAGCCCTCCGCGGCCCACAGAGCAACCATGACCTTGACCTCGGGGAAGCGTTGCTTGAGCCGCTTGCAAAGCTGCCCGGCATGAGCCGCGGCGTGAGGGGGAACGGCCGAGATGCACACGACCTTGCACGCCTTCTGTTCGATTTGCTCCAGGGTCTCGGCTGGGCGCGGATAGGCGGTCACCTGAGGATTGAACTCGGGCGCCTCGAGCATGCGCGCGAGCACCAGGGCGGCGACGTGATCGGCCTCGTCGCGCGCGTCCAGGATGCAGACCGGCGGCGCGGGCCGGTGCACCACGTTCTTCGGCATCGCCTCGACCTCGTCCGCAGGTTCGCCTTCCTTCCTTCGGCGGTCTTCCAGGTATTCGACCAGTCCGCGGATGGTGTCGAAAATGAAGCGCTCGCGCTGCTCTTCCAGCGTGTGCGCATGGCGGTCCTGCTCGGCGAGCGCGAGCGCCGGAATCACCATTTCGTCATAGAGCGCGAGCAGGCCTTTCTCGTTGGCGAAGTCTTCGGCGAGGTCCTCGGCCTCGTCCTCGTCCATGGCGAGCAGGCGCTGGTAGAAGCGCGCCGGCGGCGAGAGCACCGGCTCGACGCCGAGGATCACGTTCAGGTAGCCGAGCTCCGGCATGTAGCGGCCCATCACCGCCACGCACACGGTGAGCGGGGTCGCGAGCAGCAGGCCGATCGGCCCCCACAGCAGGGTCCAGAAGAGCGCCGCCAGGATGATGGCGATCGGCGAGAGCCCGGCGCTGCGGCCGTACACCAGCGGCTCGACGATGTTGACGAGGAGGAGCTCCAGGGTAAGGAACACCCCCGCCACCCAAGCGACCTGCGACCAGCCGTCGGAAACCGCGAACGCGAGCACGAGCGGCATCGAAACCGCGATCCACACGCCGGCGTACGGGATGAAGCGCAGCAGCGTCGCGAGCAGGCCCCACAGCATCGCGTTCGGGATGCCGATGAAGAAGAGCGCGATGCCGAACGGGATGCCGAAGCACGCATTCACCACGAGCTGCATGAAGAGGTAGCGGCTCACCCGGTAGGAAGCCTCGTCCAGCGCCTGCGTGGTGTCGTTGATCCGCCGCTGCCCGAACAGCCCGATCAGCTTCTCGCGCATGCTTTCCCGGTGCAGCAGCATCAGGATCGTGAAGACGATCACCGCGAGCGCCGTCCCGAGCGGCTTGGCGAACGGAGTGACGAACTCGAGGAGCTGCGCGTACGGCGATTGCGGCGTCGGCGTGACCTGGAGCGGCGGTCGCGGCGTGGGATCGGCCTGCTTCTCCAGGTCCTTGAGCGCCTTCTGCGCCTGAGCGATCTTGCCCTCGCCCGGCTTCTTGAGGTCGCGGATCTTGGCGGTGATGTTCTTGCGGTATTCGGGGAGCTTCGCCGCGAGCGAAACCGCCTGCGTTCCCGCGATATAACCCACCGCGCCGATCAGCGAAAATCCCAGCGCCACCACGATCACCGTCGACAGGACCCGGCCGAGCTTCAGGCGCTCGAGGCGGCGCGCCGCCGGCGCCAGCAGGAAGGCAAGCAGGATTGCGAGCGCGAACGGAATCAGCACGTCGCGCGCGAGATAGAGCACCGCCGCCGCGATCAGCAATCCGATTGCGGAGGCCGCGCCGTTCTTCATCTCAGGTGAGCTGGAAAAGGAGCAGCGAGCGCGCCGTCACTTCGTAGACGTGGCCGATGTCGAACTGCGGCTCTTCGACCGCGTCCGGGAAATTGGTATCGGCGCGCAGCGTCCAGGCGCTGCCGCCGGTGGCGGCGGGGAGCTTGAAGTTCACCACGTCCTGCCAGGGATTGAAGATGATGAGGAGCGTCGCGAGCTCGCCGCGGCGCCGGATGCCGGTCTCCTGCGCGCGGCCGTCGAGCAGCATGCCGAAGACGCGCGTGTTGGAGTCGTCCCACTGGTCCTGGCGCATCTCCTCGCCGCTGGTGTTGATCCAGGTGACGTCCTTGACCTCGAGCTCCTCGTTGTACTGGCCGGTCAGCCAGCGCGCGCGGCGCAGGATCGGGTACTTTTCGCGCAGCCCGGTGAGCTTGCGCACGAAGCTGATCAGGCGCTGCTCGCGGTCGTCGTGGTTCCAGTGCACCCAGGAGATTTCGTTGTCCTGGCAATAGGCGTTGTTGTTGCCCTGCTGGCTGCGGCCGAACTCGTCGCCCGCGAGGAGCATCGGCGTACCCTGCGACAGCAGCAGCGTGGCCAGCATGTTCTTCATCTGGCGCTTGCGCAGCGCGCGCACCGGCTCGTCGACCTCGGGGCCCTCGGCGCCGTGGTTCCACGAGCGGTTGTGCGAATGGCCGTCGCGGTTCTCCTCGCCGTTCGCCTCGTTGTGCTTGTCGTTGTAGCTCACCAGGTCGTTGAGGGTGAAGCCGTCGTGCGCGGTGATGAAGTTGACGCTCGCCCAGGGTTGCCTTCCTCTCCTTGCAAACATGTCGGGAGAGCCGCAAAGGCGGGGAGCCAGCGCGGCGGGCGTGGCCTCGCCTCGCCAGTAGTCGCGCACCGTGTCGCGGAACTTGTCGTTCCACTCCGCCCAGCCCGGCGGAAAGCCGCCCACCTGGTAGCCGCCCGGCCCGCAGTCCCACGGCTCCGCAATCAGCTTTACCGCGTCGAGCACCGGGTCCTGCGAGCAGGCTTTGAGAAAGCCGCTCTGATCGTCGA
>JBJMWH010000383.1:0-4767 GCA_045810245.1 Burkholderiales bacterium
TGATGAACATCGTCTCGAGGCCGCGGTTCTCCTCGCCCACGAGATAGCCCACGGCGTTCTCGTAGATCATCACCGCGGTGGGACTCGCATGGATGCCGAGCTTGTGCTCGAGCGAGGCGCAGCGCGCGCCGTTGCGCTCGCCGAGCGAGCCGTCGGGCTTCACCAGGAACTTCGGCACCACGAAGAGCGAGATGCCCTTGGTCCCCTCGGGCGCCTCGGGCGTGCGCGCGAGCACGAGATGCACGATCTGCCGGGTGAGATCGTGCTCGCCGTAGGTGATGAAAATCTTCTGCCCCGAGATCCGGTAGTGATCTGCATTCCTCACGGCCTTCGTTTTGACAAGGGCGAGGTCCGACCCCGCCTGCGGTTCCGTGAGATTCATGGTGCCGGTCCACTCGCCCGCCACCATCTTCGGGATGTAGGTCTGCTGCAGCTTCTCGGAGCCGCGCAACGCGAGCGCGTGCACCGCGCCCTGCGTGAGGAGCGGGCACAGCGAGAAGCTCATGTTGGCGCTGGTCCACATCTCGTCCACGGGCGTCGCCACCAGCTTGGGCAAGCCCTGCCCGCCCCAGTCGGGCTCGAACGGCAGTGCGTTCCATCCGCCCTCGGCGAACTGGCGATAGGCGTCGCGGAAGCCCTTCGGCGTGCGCACCTCGCCGTCGCACCATTTCGAGCCTTCCTCGTCGCCGCTGCGGTTGAGCGGGTCGAGCACCCCGGAGGCGAAGCGCGCCGCCTCTTCCAGGATCGCGTCGACCGTGTCGGGCGTAGCGTCTTCGCAGCCCGGCAGCTTCGCGACCTCGGACAGCCCGGCCAGCTCGTTCAGCACGAACCTCATGTCCTTCAGCGGCGCGGTGTATGTGCTCATGGATTCACCTCAAACAAAAACAGGGACAGACCACGTTTTTCCGGTTCTTGATTCGAAAAACGTGGTCTGTCCCTGATTTAGGGGTTCACTTCTTGAGCTCTTCGACTACCGACGGGACCACCTGGAACAGATCGCCGACGATGCCGTAGTCGGCGACCTGGAAGATCGGCGCCTCTTCGTCCTTGTTGATCGCCACGATGACCCGGCTGTCCTTCATGCCGGCGAGATGCTGGATGGCCCCCGAGATGCCGACGGCGACATAGAGATCCGGCGCCACGATCTTGCCGGTCTGGCCGACCTGCCAGTCGTTCGGCACGAAGCCCGCGTCGACTGCGGCGCGCGAGGCGCCCATCGCGGCGCCGAGCTTGTCGGCGAGCGGCTCGAGCACCTTGGTGAAGTTTTCCCCGGAGCCCATGCCGCGTCCGCCCGAGACGATGATCTTCGCCGCGGTGAGCTCGGGCCGCTCGGACTTGGACACCTCGCGGCTGACGAATGCCGACAGGCCGCTATCTTCCGGTGGAGTAATGGATTCAATCGAAGCGGAGCCCCCAGCGGGGGCGACGGCGTCGAAGCCGGTCGTACGAACGGTGATGACCTTGATGGCGTCCTTCGATTTCACCGTGGCGAGGGCGTTGCCGGCATAGATCGGCCGCACGAAGGTGTCGGCGCCTTCGACCGCCGAAATGTCGGAGATTTGCTGCACGTCGAGGAGCGCCGCGGCGCGCGGCATCACGTCCTTTCCGGTCGAGGTCGCCGGCGCGAGGATGTGCGAATAGCCTTTTGCAACCGAAACGATGACCGCGGCGAGGTTCTCGGCGAGGAATTCTCCCAGGTGCGGCGCATCCGCATGCAGCACCTTCTTCACGCCCGCCACCTTCGCCGCTTCGCCCGCGGCTGCGGCCGCGTTGTGTCCGGCGACGAGGACGTGGATGTCGCCGCCGAGCTTGTGCGCGGCGGCGACGGTATTCAGCGTGGCCTTCTTGATGCTCTGGTTATCGTGCTCCGCGAGAACGAGTATGGGCATCAGAGCACCGTCAGATCAGACGACTTTGGCTTCGTTGCGAAGCTTGTCCACGAGCGCCTTGGCGTCGGGCAGCTTGACCCCGGCCTTGCGCTTGGAGGGCTCGATCACTTTCAGCGTGCTCAACCGCGGCGAGACGTCGACGCCGAGCGCGTCCGGCTTGAGCGCCTCGAGCGTCTTCTTCTTCGCCTTCATGATGTTCGGCAGCGTCACGTAGCGCGGCTCGTTGAGGCGCAGGTCGGTGGTGACCACGGCCGGCAGCTTGATGGAAATCGTCTCGAGCCCGCCGTCCACCTCGCGAGTGACCTCAGCTTTTCCTTCACTCATTTTGAGTTTGGAAGCAAAGGTGGCCTGCGGCCAGTGGAGCAGCGCCGCGAGCATCTGGCCGGTCTGGTTCGAGTCGTCGTCGATCGCTTGCTTGCCGAGGATCACCAGGTTCGGTTTCTCCTTGTCGACAATGGCCTTGAGCAGCTTCGCCACGGCGAGCGGCTGCAGCTCCGCGTCGGTCTGCACCAGGATCGCGCGGTCGGCGCCGAGCGCAAGCGCGGTGCGCAGCGTTTCCTGACAGGCCTGCGCGCCGCAGGACACGACCACGATCTCCGTGGCCGCGCCGGCTTCCTTCAGGCGCACCGCTTCCTCCACCGCGATCTCGTCGAACGGGTTCATCGACATCTTGACGTTCGCGGTCTCGACGCCGCTGCCGTCGCCCTTGACACGCACCTTGACGTTGAAGTCGACGACGCGCTTGACGCTGACCAGGATTTTCATGGGAGGGCGCTGATTATAGGCGGCACTCGACCAGCGCATCCAGCGCCACCGCGCCGGCGCCTGTTTCAAACACGATCACCGGGTTCAAATCGACCGACGCGACGGCGCCGTCCCAGCGCAGCATCGCCTCGCCCAGGTGCACCGCCATCGCCGCAAAGGCTGCGACGTCGCGCGCCGCCTGCCCGCGTACGCCGGCGAGGAGCGGCGCCACACGCAGCTCGCCGAGCTTGCGCGCCACGTCCTCCTCGTTGAACGGCGGCAGCAGCAGGCGGAAGTCCTTGAGCGCTTCGAGGTAGACGCCGCCGTCGCCCATCAGCACGACCGGACCGAATTGCGGGTCCATGCGCGCGCCGAGCGCGAGCTCGCGCCCCTTGGGCGCGAGCCTGGCTACGATCACGCCTTCGGCCTTGGCACCTATTCTTTTCATCTCATGGAGTTGTCTTTGAAATTCGCGCACTGGATCGGCCGGGTTCAACGTCACCAGCCCGTGGTCGCTCTTGTGCGGCACGTCCGGCGAACAGGCTTTCACCACGACCGCACCCTGAAAGGCTGCGCTCGCTGCGCGGACCTCGTCCTCATTGCGGCAAAGGCGGTGCTCGATCACCGGCAAGCCCGCCTTCGCAACAAGCGCAAGGCTCTCGGCTTCGTTCAGAAAGCGCGTGCCTCCAATGCGCACCGCGTGTGCCGGCGCCGCTGCGGGCCGCCGCATCAGCGCGGCGTGGTCGGCGAATTGCACCAGGGCGTCGATCGCCTCGCGTTCGCGCTCGAAGGCGGCGACGCCGAGGCGCTCGAACGGCGCGCGCACCGATTCCTGCGGCGCCGCGACCGCAACGGCATGGCCGTAGCGGTCCGCGAACTGCGATAAATCTTTTGCGAATCTCGGAACATCGTAGCCCGCGCCGGCGACCGGGATCGCGAGCAGCGCGAGCTCGCTTTGCGCGTCGTCGCCGACGATCGGCAGCACCGCGCCGAAGAGTGCGCTGTTGCCGAGCAGCGCACCGGTGACGTCGACCGGGTTGTCGAGCGCGGCAAAACCCGGCAGTGCCTTTCCAAGTCTGTGTTTTGCGTCCGTGGAAACTTCTGCAAGAGGGATACCACGCGCCTCGGCGTAGTCCGCCGCCATGACGCAGCTCGCGCCCGAGTTGCTGACCACGACGAGCCGCCGCCCGCGCGGCACGCGGCCGGAGACGTAGAGCGCCGCGGCCGAGACCAGCTCGTGCGGATCGGCCGCGCGCCAGATCGCATGGCGCTCGAAGAAGGCGTCGACCACGCGGTCCTCGGCTGCGAGCGCGCCGGTATGCGACGACGCGGCCTTCTGGCCGCGCGCGGTGCGGCCGGCCTTCAGCGCCACGATCGGAACGCCGCGGCCACGTGCCTTTTCGGCCGCGACGGCGAGGCGCCGCGGGTCCTTGATCGCCTCCATGTAGAGCAGCACCAGGCGCACGCCCGGATCCTCGACCACCGCCTCGGCGAGGTCGGCCACCGTCACGTCCGCTTCGTTGCCGGTGGCGTGCACGTGGCGCACGCCGAGGCCCTTGCGCATGACGAGCGTGTAGATGGCCTGGGAGTTGGCGCCGCTCTGGCTCACGATCGCGACCGGCCCGTCGCGCCCCTCCATCTCGTGGAAGATGGTCGAGAAGTTCGCCACTACCCCGGTGGCGAAGTTGGCGAGTCCCTGGCAGTTCGGGCCGATGAGGCGCATGCCGGCGCGCCGCGCGGTTTCGACGAGCGCTTCCTGCACCCGCAGGCCCTCGGCGCCGGTCTCGCCGAAGCCCGAGGCCATCACGACGGCGACCTTCACCCCTTGCGCGGCGCATGACTCGACCGCGCGCACCGCTTCGTCGCCGGCGACCGCGACGATCGCGAGCTCGGGCGCTTCGGGCAGGTCCTCCACGCGCGCGAACGCGCGCAGGCCCTGCACCGTGGCGCGTCCGGGATTCACCGGATACACGGCGCCGCGATACCCGTAGCGCTGCAGGTAAAGAATCGGCCGGCCGCCGACTTTGTGCGGATTATCGGAGGCGCCGATCACCGCGATCGAGCGCGGCGCGAGGGCGGCTTGCAACATGGCGGCATGCATAATACGGCCATGAGCGATCTCTCCGAACTGAAG
>JBJMWH010000384.1:0-13371 GCA_045810245.1 Burkholderiales bacterium
GCGCGCCTTGGTCGAAGAGCGCGACGTCGACCTCCACCCGCCGCCCGCCGAGGATGAGCGGCAGCGTGCCGACGCGATGCGACACCGCGCCGCCGGTCTGGGTGTTCATGACTCGCTGCCCCAGATCCCCATTGAAACCTGAGCCGGAACTTCCACCGCGGGAGTCGAAGCCCTGCTGGTCCCGGGCGTTCTCGGAAGAGAGCGGCGAGGGCACCGTGGCGCCCGGTGCGGGGTCCTGATGGGCCGGAGCGAGCGTGGCGCGCAGCGCTTCCTGCAGCTGCGCCACGAGCTGCGGGCCCGGCGTGAGCGGAAGTGCGTCCTTCGATCCCTCGGCCGCGGGACTCGCGGCGGGACGGCGCCGCAGCAGGGCCTGCAGCGCGTCGATGAGCTCGGGCTGCTGCGGCAGGCCGAGCTTCGCGAGCGTCATCGCCGCGAGCACGGTCGCCTGCGGGTCCGCGGCGCCCTTCAGCGAGCGCAGCACGACGCCGCGAGTGGCCTCGTCGAGCTGCAGGCCGAACTGGGCGAAGGTCGCGCTCAGTTGGTCTACCGGCTCATCGAGTTTCCCCTGAAGGGGTGTCTGGAAAGTGTCTTCGCCTACGGCGGGCGGCAGCGGCTGGAGCTCGATGCGGTCGCCGAGCGCGACGACGCGGCCGCGCACCAGATCACCGGTGCTGAGCGGCACGCTGCTGTCGACCACGCGCTCGCGGCCCTCGAGCGACACGAGGTAGCGGCCGCCTTCGTAATGCTTGAGCACGCGCGCCTTGACGATCTGGCCGAGGCTCAGCGCCGAGGGCAGCTCGAGGTGCATGCCGCCCGCCGCGACGTCGCTGGGAGCGATGCTCATGCGCCGACCATGGCGAAGGACTTGAGGCTGAGCGTGCTCGGCACCTCGGAGAGCGAGAGCACCGAGAGCTGCGGCATCAGGCGCTCGGTGAAGCGGCGCAGGTGGCGGCGCAGCGCCGGCGCGCACAGGATCACCGGCATCAGGTCGCTCGAGAGCATGCGGTCGGCCTCGGCCGCGAGCCGGCGCAGGAGCTGCTCGGCGAGGCGCGGCTCGATCGCGAGCGCGGCGCGCTCCTCGACCTGGCGGATCGACGCCAGCATCTGCTGCTCGACCGCGGGGTCGAGCGTGAGCACGTAGAGCTCGCCGGCCGGGCTGGCGAGCGTCTCGCAGATGGCGCCGCCGAGACGCTCGCGCGCGAGCTCGGTGAGCGCGTCGGCGTCCTTCACCTTCGCGCCGTGGTCGGCGAGCACCTCGAGGATCGCCTCGAGATTGCGGATCGGCACCTTCTCGCGCAGCAGGTTCTGCAGCACCTTCTGCACCTCGCCGAGCGAGAGCACCTTGGGCACGAGGTCCTGCACCAGGGTCGGCTGCTGCTCGCGCACCCGGGCGATGAGGCGCTCGGTCTCGGCGCGCGTGAGGAGGTTCGGCGCCTGCTGCTTGATCACCTCGGTGAAATGCGTGACCAGCACGGTGAGCGGGTCGACCACGGTGTAGCCCGCCTCGCGCGCGCGCGGCTTGACCGGGTCGAGGATCCAGCACGCCGGCAGCCCGTAGGTGGGATCGCGCCCCTCGATGCCGTCGAGGCGCTCGCGGCTCCCGCCCGGGTTGATCGCGAGGCTGCGGTCGGCGAGCACCTCGCCGTCGGCCACCTTGGTGCCGAAGACGCGCACCTCGTAGCGGCTGGGCGCGAGCTTCTTCTCGTCCTTCACCCGCACGCGCGGAAACACCGCGCCCATGTCGAGCGCGAACTGCTTGCGGAACGCGACCACGCGCTCGGTGAAGCCGCCGCCCGCGCCGACCAGCGGGATCAGGCTCTGCCCGACGGCGAGCTCGATCGCCTCGACGCTCAGCATGCCGTAGAGGTCGGCCGAATCGCCCTCGGCCGCGCCGGCCTTCGCCTTTTCCTCGGCCGCGGCGCGGCCCACGCGGCGCTGCGCCGCGAGGTAGACCGCGCCGGCGACCAGCGCGAGCGCGCCCACCGCCAGCACCGGCATGCCCGGCAGGAACGCGAGCCCGACGAGCGCCAGCACCACCAGCAGCACCGCGCGCGGCTGCGACAGCATCTGGGTCGCGACCTCGGCGGCGAGCCGCGCGTCGGTCGCGGCGCGCGTGACGATGATGCCGGTGCCCGTGGCGATGACCAGCGCCGGCACCTGGGTCACGATGCCGTCGCCGACGGTGAGGAGGGTGAAGGTCTGCAGCGCCTCGCCCCAGCTCATGCCGCGCTGCGCGATGCCGATCGCGAGGCCGCCGATGACGTTGATGAGGATGATGATGATGCCGGCGATGGCGTCGCCCTTGACGAAGCGGCTGGCGCCGTCCATCGCACCGTAGAAGTTCGCCTCGCGCTCGACGATGCGGCGCCGCTCGCGCGCCTCGGCCTGGTCGATGAGGCCCATGTTGAGGTCGGCGTCGATCGCCATCTGCTTGCCCGGCATGCTGTCCAGGGTGAAGCGCGCCGCGACCTCCGCGACGCGCTGGGCGCCGTTGGTCACCACCACGTACTGCACCACGATCAGGATGAGGAACACGATCAGGCCGACCACGTAGTTGCCGGCGACGACGTGGGCTCCGATCGCGGAAATGACGTCGCCGGCGTAGGCGTCCGACAGGATGAGGCGGGTGGCCGAGACGTTGAGCCCGAGGCGGAACAGCGTCGCGATCAGGAGCAGCGACGGAAAGGTGGAGAAGCCGAGCGGCTTTTCCATGTAGACCGTGAGCAGGAGCAGAAGCAGCGCGAACGATAGGTTCGCCACCAGCAGGAAGTCGAGCAGCCACGGCGGGACGGGCGCGAACAGCACGAGCAGGATAAGCACCAGCCCGACCACCAGGGCGAGGTCGCTCTGCGCGCCTAGGACCTTGCGCAGCGCGCCGATCATGCGCGGACCTCGAGCTGCGCCGCGGTTTTTTTCGCTTGATAAAGAGATGCATAAACGCGAGCCACCGGCTCGAACAGCGCCTCGCCGATCGGGCAGTCGAGCTCGACCTCGGCGAACAGGCGCCGCGCGAGCGGCTTGTCCTCGACGATCGGCAGGGCGAGGGGCGCGGCGCGCCGGCGCAGCTCGAGGGCGAGCTCGCCGGCGCCTTTTGCGACCACCGTGGGCGCGCGCATGCGGCCGCGGTCGTAGGCGAGCGCGACGGCGAAGTGCTCGGGATTGGTGATCAGCACGTCGGCTTCCGGCAGGCGCTTGGCCGACTTGGCGCGCTTGACCGCCTCGCGCTGCAGCTCGCGGATGCGCGCCCGTACGTGCGGGTCGCCTTCGCGGCGCTTGACCTCCTCCTTCATCTCGCGCCGGCTCATGCGCATCGTGCGGCCGTAGTCCCAGCGGCTGTACGCGAGGTCGATCAGCGCGAGCAGCACCAGCACGAGCAGCAGCTTGAACATGAGCGCCGTAATCTCCCCGAGGAGCAGGCCGAAATAGGCCTTGGGCGGGACCTCCACCGTGGTGAGGAGCTTCGGCAACGCGGCGTCGAGCGCGAGCCATGCGACGCCGCCGAAGGCGGCGAGCTTGACCAGCGTCTTGCCGGTTTCCACCAGCGTCTTGAGCGAAAACACGCGCTTGAAGCCGCTCGCCGGGTTGATGCGCTGGAAGTCCGGCTTGAGCGGGAAAGCGCTGAACACCGGGCCGGTCTGGATCAGGTTGGCGACGATCGCGGCGAGCACCGCCACGGCGAGGAAGGGCGCCAGCATGGCGAGCGTCGCGCCGACGAACTGCCCGAGCCACGCTGCCGCATCGGCGCTGCCGAAGCTGAGGCCGCCGGCGCGCTCGAGCGCGCCCACCGACACGCGCAGGCCCGCCGCGGCCAGGCGATCCGACCACGCGTACAGGGCGGCGAGCAGCGACCCGAGCATGACGAGCGAGATGAAGTCCAGGCTCTTCGCGACCTGTCCGCGCCGGCGCGCCTCCTCCAGCTTGAACGGCGTCGCGGGCTCGGTGCGGTCTTTTTCCTGTTCGGCCATGCCGGTCCTAGCGCGTGAGCACGCTCTCCCACATCGCGAAAATCGATTCGAAGCAGCGCTGCGCGACCGGCCCGATGTGCACCACCGACACGGCGAGCACCGCGAGGCCGACCAGGATCTTCAGCGGCAGGCTGACGAAGAAGATGTTCATCTGCGGCATGGTGCGCGCCATGACCGCGACCACCGTGTCGACCAGAAGCAGCACGATCACCACCGGCGCGGCGAGGGCGAGCGCGAAGCTGAACATGAGGCCGAACTGCGCCATGACGGGGGCGAGCCCGAGCTCACCCAGCGGCCGGCCGGGCGGCGCGGCGTGCAGCGACAGGGCGAACGCGCCGAGCAGCGCGTGGTGGCCGTCGACGGCGAAGAACAGCGCCACGCCCGCCATCCACAGCAGCGTGCCGAGGAGCGGCGCGTGGCCGCGGGTCGCCGGGTCGATGAGCGTCGCTACGCCGAAGCCGAGCTGCAGGTCGAGCAGGCGGCCGGCGAGCTGGAACGCGGCGAACGCGGCGAGCACGCCGAAGGCGAGCAGGGCCCCGAGCAGCGCCTCGGACGCGGCCATGCCGGCAAAGGCCGCGACGTCGTGGACCTCGCCCGGGGCGCGCGTTCCGGTGGCGGCGACCAGCAATGCCGCGAGCGCGAGCACCAGGATGACGCGAAAACGCGCCGGCACGCCGCCGAAAGCAAGCAGCGGCGTGAACAGCAGCGCAACGCCCAGGCGCAGCGCCACCAGCGCCGTGGTGAGCAGCCATGCGATGTCGATCGAGATGCGCACGCTCGCGGCTCAGAAGTACAGCGGGATGTTGCCGATGAGCCGCGTGGCGAACTGCACGACCACGCTCAGCATCCAGGGGCCGAAGGCGACCAGCGCGAGCAGCGCGGTGGCGATCTTGGGGACGAAGGAGAGCGACGATTCCTGGATCTGCGTGACCACCTGCAGCACGCTGATCGCAAGCCCCACCAGCATGCTGAGGATGAGCACCGGCGCGCCGACCAGCAGCGCCGTCCACAGCGTATCCGAGGCAAGCGCGAGCGCGAGCTCGCGTCCCAGGTCGCCCATCTTGGTCTCCCCCCTCTTTCTTAATTGCTGCCGCGGCGCCCTAAACTTTTTGCACGCGCCGCGGATATTCGGTGATGCGCGGTCGTGTGTCGATTTGCCGCAACCGGAAAACATTTAGTCATCGGCGTGCGGTGCGTGTCAACGAGCAACTTTTACAGAGCTTATCGTCGTGTCCGATTCGAAATCCGCGCACGGACTCGCGCGGAAGGCGCGGCGCAAGCGGCGCGCGTCAAAAGAAACGCGATTGAATCTGCGAGCTTGTGTGCCGAACGCGCAAGCGTTGAATCGCCTCGCCGCGAGCGCGCCGCGGGTTGGTGCGAAAGGACGAAACGATAAGCGCGCGCGTCCCGCTACGCGGAACACTGCGCTACGACTTGGATGCGCGCCGCCGCGGCGCCTCGAGCTCCGCGCCGATGAAGGGCTCCTTGCGGTAGGCAAGCTGATCGCGCCGCGGTTTGAACCCGTGGTCGGGGTGTTCCGATCGATCGTCGCGATAGTCCAAGTGCGGCTCCAGCCGCTCCGAGGGCGCCTGCCTGCGGTATTCCCTGATCCGCCGCACGCGGTCGGCGCGGTAGCGGCGCGCGCCGGCGAGTGCGCCCCACTGCCGCAGGAGGAGCTTGCCGCCGCCCAGCGCGAGCGGCACGCCAAGGAGCGCGGGGGCGACGCCGATGTGCAGCTTGTTCACGAGCCAGAGCGCGATCGCATGCGTCGCCGAAGTGTCTTCGTGGTTGGCGAGCCAGCTCCATTGGAGCCGCGGGAGGTACTCGAGATAGGGTGCGAGCGCCGTGCTGGCGAGCTTGGCATGATCCGCGAAGAGCAGCTCGATCGGAAGCCGTGGCCACGACGGTTTCTGCAGCGCGATTCCGTACTGCCACAGCAGCAGCGCGGCGAGCTGCAGCACCAGCGCCGCCCCGGCGAGCGCCACGACCAGGCCGAGCAAGGCGGCGATGCAACTCCTCACCTGAAACCAGAAGCCCATGGATCGCGATGCTCCGCGCGGCGTGCGAGCGCCGCAATGCGTCTTTGGATTCATGCCGCAAAAACTCCGTGTCACATGCGCCCCCTACAGACATTAGAATGAAGACTAGGGGGAACAGGGGCTGGACTTCACGCGCACCGCGTTGGAGCAGGGGCAGGCGCTCAAGCCGTCGCTTTTCGGCCGCGTCTGGTTTCCGGTGGTGGTCCTCGCGCTGGGCGTGGCGCTCACGGCGGCCCTCAGCCAGTTCCTGCTGCGGAACATCCGGCAGGAGGCCGCCGAGCGCTTCGAGATGCAGGCGGAGCAGGCGAAGAACGCGGTCGCGGCGCGCATCCAGTCGTATACCGATGCGCTCTACGCCGTGCGGGCGCTGTTCCACGCCTCGACCCGCGTCACGCAGCAGGACTTCCTCGAGTTCGTCGCCAAGCTCGAGGTCGGCACGCGCTATCCGGCGCTGCGCATCCTGAACTACGCGGCCTACGTCCGCGACAGCGAGCGCCCGGCCCTGGTCGCGCAGATCCGGGCCGACGCCATCGGCCAGCCCTGGGCGCAAGGGTTCAGCATCCATCCGCCGCAGGCGCGGCCGGCCTATTACGTGATTACGCACCTTGCGCCGTTCGACGGCAACGAGCGCTCGTTCGGTCTGGACATCGGCGCGCCGCCGTTCAAGCCCGATGCCCTCGAGTACGGCCGGGACAGCGGCAAGCTGGTGTCTTCGGGAAGGATCATCCGGTTCGAGGACGGCGCGGACAACCTCGCCATGCGCATCGCCGTCTACCGGTCCGGCGCCCCCGCCGAGACAGTGGAGCAGCGGCGCGCGGCTTACATCGGATCGGTCGGCGCCGGATTCCGCATCGCGCGGCTGATGCGCGGCGTGCTCGAGGACCAGAACCTGCATCACATGCATCTCACGGTGCTGGACGTCGAGCGCTCGGGCGGCAAGGGGGCGGAGCAAAGGACGCCTCTGTTCGACAACGGCGTGGTGGCCGCGCCCGGCACGGGGCGCGTGTACGCCACCAGGCGCGAGATGGAGATGGGCGGGCGCCTCTGGGAGCTCGACTTCCGCGCGCCCGAGAGCCGGCTCGTGTCGGACCACGACCTGCAGCTGCCTTGGGTGGTGTTCGTCGGCGGCGTGCTCACCAGCCTGCTGCTCGCCTCGATCCTCTTCCTGATCACCTCCTCGCGGTACCGCGCACTCACGCTCGCCCGCCGGATCAATCAGGACCTCCATGTCCAGGAAGGGCGCCTCGCCGAGGCGCAGCGGATGGCGCGCCTCGGCAGCTGGGAGATCTCGGGGCAGACACGCCACATGGTCTGGTCGGACGAGCTGTATCGGATGCTCGGCGTGGAGCGCGGCAGCGTGGTGTCGCTGGACGACTTTCTCGCGGCGGTGCATCCGGGCGACCGGCAGAAGGCGCGCGACATGCTGCGCCTGAGCTCGGATCCGGGCTCGGTGCTGGAGCTCGAGCATCGCCTGCGGCTGCACGACGGCACCGAGCGCTGGGTGCTCACCAAGGCGAAGCTCGACGAGCCGCTCGGCGAAGGCGGCGTGTGGCGCGGGACCACGATGGACATCACCGACCGCAAGCGCGCCGAGGCCACCCTCCAGACCGAGCACCAGATCACGCGCATCCTCGCGGCAGGGGGAGACGACGACGGCGTGCTGCCGGCGCTGCTGAAAGTCCTGTGTACCCGCCTCAACATGGTGTGCGCGGTGCAGTGGCTGGCGGAAAGCCCGCACGCGCTGCGCTGCGAGCGGGTGTGGTGCACTGACAAGGTGGACCGAAGCGAGCGGGTCCATATGCTCCTGCAGGCCTCCGGCAGCCAGCTCGCGCGCGCCGCGCTGCAGAAGCGCGAGCTCGTCCTGGCCGCGCTGCAGGCGAATCGGCAGCCGCTGTACGCCGGCGGCGTCGGCGGCGAACGCGTGGCGCTGCACAGCGCGGTCGCCTTTCCGATCGTGGCGGCGAACAAAGTCCTGGGCGTCATCGAGCTCTTCAGCGAGGCGCCGGCGCGCATCGACGGTTCGGCGGCCGATCTCCTGTCTTCGATCGGGGCGCAGCTCGGCCAGCACCACCAGAGGGCGCTGGCGGAGGACGCCCTCAAGTTCGTCGCGGCCCACGATGCGCTCACCGGCCTGCCCAACCGGCTCGAATTCCAGGACCAGCTCGAGGCCGCGCTGAAGCGCGCGCGGCGCGAGCGCGCCCCGCTCGCCGTGGTGTTCATCGATCTCGACCGCTTCAAGCTGCTGAACGACAGCATCGGCCACGGCGCCGGCGACCGCTTCCTGCAGGAGTGCGCCCGGCGCATCAAGGACGCCCTGCGCCAGAGCGACACCGTGGCGCGCATCGGCGGCGACGAGTTTGTGGTGATGCTCGAGGGCATGGCGCGGCCCCAGGACATCACCGCGGTGGTGCAGAAGCTCCTCGACCGGCTCAAGGAGCCCTTCCCCGCCGAGGGCCGCGAGTTCGCGGCGTCGGCGAGCATCGGCATCAGCCTTTATCCGGCCGATGGCATCGACGCCGGCAGCCTGATCAAGCACGCCGACATGGCCATGTACCGGGCGAAGCAGCAGGCGCGGGGGAGCTATCGCTTCTTCGCGGCCTCGATGAACGAGGAAATGGGGCGACGCTTCGCCCTGGAGGCGGACCTGCGGCGCGCCCTCGCGCGGGACGAGTTCGTCCTCTACTACCAGCCGCGCGTCTGCGCGCGGAGCGGCCGCATCACCGGCGTCGAGGCGCTCCTGCGCTGGCGACACCCGCAGCGCGGGCTGGTGATGCCGGGCGACTTCATCCCGCTCGCCGAGGAAACCGGCCTCATCGTGCCGATCGGCGAATGGGTGCTGAAGGCGGCGTGCGCGCGCGCCCGGCAGTGGAAGGAGGAGGGCTTTGACCTGCGCGTGAGCGTCAACCTTTCGGCGCGCCAGTTTGCCGAGAAGACCCTGGTCGAGGACGTGGCGCGCGCGCTGCGCTCGACGGGGCTCGCGCCGCAAGCGCTGGAGCTCGAAGTCACCGAAACCGTGGTGATGCAGAACCCGGCGCAGGCGGCGCAGACGCTGGACGAGCTGAAAGGCCTGCGAGTGGGCCTGTCGCTCGACGATTTCGGCATCGGCTATTCGTCGCTCTCGTACCTCAAGATGTTTCCGTTCGACGGGCTGAAGATCGACCGCGCGTTCGTCGCCGGGATCCCGGCCGAGCGCGAGGATGTGGCGATCGCCGAGGCCGTGATCCACCTGGCCCACGCGCTGAACATTCGCGCCATCGCCGAAGGCGTCGAAACCGAGGACCAGGCGCAGTGGCTCTCCAAGTTCGGCTGCGAGGAGCTGCAGGGAGACCTGCTCGCGAAGCCGATGCCGAGCGAGGAGCTTGCAACGTTGTTTCTCAAACCCGACAGGAGGATTCATGCGATCCGGAGCTAAGCGCAGCACGCGGCAGATGATCGAGGCGATCGAAGCGCTCGACCTTGGGCCGATCAAGTTCAAGCTGATGGACCCGGAGGAGGGCGAGGGCTGGAGCCGGGAATTCGTCGAGCACATGGAGCTGCAGTACAAGCGCTACCTGACGCTGGTCGCGAAGTATCCGCGCGAGACGATCGCGCCGGCGAAGGACTTGGACCGGTTCTGGCACGCGCACATCCTCGACACGCGCAAGTACATGGACGACTGCGAGCGCGTGTTCGGTTTCTACTTGCACCACTTCCCCTACTTCGGCATGCGAGGCGCGGACGACGCCGCGGCGCTCGCCAGGGCGGGGGAGCGCACGCGCGAGCTCTATGAGGCGGAGTTCGGCGCCGGGCCGGGATCAACCGACAGCGCCTTCTGCTCGGTCGCGCGCGAGGCGTTCTGCTCCGTCGCCGCCGCGGCGTTCTGCTCTGTGGCCGGCGCGGCCTTCTGCTCGGTAACCGCAGGTCGGCACGATACGCGCACCCGGCCGTCGCTGCCGCCGCTCGCCTGACGTTTGCGGCAAACGCCGGAGGTGGAACGGAACGCGCCTCCGGCGTATCTTGACAGTGTTCGAGATCGACGCTGGAGATGGCAATGGAGCAATGGTCGAGCCGCGAGGAGCGGCCCTATATCCGGGAGGCCCGCACCGGGTACGTCTGGTGGGTCTTTTTCCTGATTCTGGCGCTGGCGGTCGGCGCCGCCCTCTATTACTTCTGGTCGAAGCGCGATTTCCTCGGCCTGGCGCCCCTCGCTTCCAAGCCCCCCGCGGCCGAGCCGGCGGCGCCGGTCGAGGATGCGAAGCCCGAAGCGCCCCAGGCGCAGGCCCCCTCGGCGGAGGCGACGAAGCCGCTGCCGAGCCTGGAGCAGAGCGACGCCATGATGCGCGACTCGGTGAGCGCTCTGGTGGGCCGAAAGGCCTTCGAGACCATGGTCTACCCGTCGCAGCTCGTGCGCCGCATCGTCGCTACGGTCGACAACCTGCCGCGCGAGACCGCGCCCCGGCGCGTGATGCCGCTCGAGCCCGTACCCGGGGCTTTCAGCGCCTCGAGCGAGGGCGACGAAATCCTCGTCGCGCCGGCGAATTCGCAGCGCTATGCCGCCTACGTTCGCGTGTTCGAGGCGCTCGACGCGCGCGCGCTGGCGCAGCGCTATGCCGAGGCGTATCCCTTGTTCCAGCGCGCCTATGCCGAGCTCGGCTTTCCGAACGCGCGCTTTCACGATCGCCTGCTCGAGGCGATCGACGACATGCTCGAGGCGCCCTCGCCCTCCGGCCCGGTCAAGCTGGTGCGTCCCAAGGTGCTCTATCAGTTCGCCGATCCGGAGCTCGAGGGGCTCTCGGCCGGCCAGAAGATCATGATCCGCATGGGCCCTGAGAACGCGGCCCGGGTCAAGGCGAAGCTGCGCGAGCTGCGGCGCGCCCTCGCCGCGCCGCAGGCGCGCTAAGCGGAGCGGCTTCTCGGCAGCGGGACGACCGCGGCGTCGCTCGCCGGCCGCGCGGGCGAGCGCCAGTCCTCCACCCACTCGAGGATCGGCGTGAACTGCTTGCGCTCCGACAGCGAGAGATTCTCGTCGAGCTCGAAGATCCCCAGGCCGGACTCGGCCGCGCGCAGGAAGACGTCGGAATCGATGAGCCGGGCGGCGAGCTTCAGGTTGGCCGACTGCAGGAGCTGCTCGAGCGGGCGGTAGGCCGGCATGGAGCGGCGCACCTTGTTGGCGACGACCGCGACCGGCACGCTGCCCGAGCGCACGCGGCCCCACGAGGCAAGCTCGCGCAGGAAGTTCGCCGTCGCATGCAGGTCGATGGCCGAAGGCACCACCGGCACGAGGATGCAGTGGGCGCGCTCGAGCATCTCCTGGAGGACCATGCCCGACGCGCCCGCGGGGGCGTCGATCACGAGCCGCTCGGTGTGGGCAGGCACGTAGCTTTCGAAGCTCCGCAGGCGGTCACGCCGCTCGGGCGCACCGTTCGCGCGGTGGATGGGCGCGGCGTGCGGCGGCCGCAGCCGCAGCCAGTTCATGCTCGACCCCTGCGGGTCGTAGTCCATGAGCGTGGTCGGGATCTCGGCCGCCGCGAAGCAGCTGGCGAGGTTGGTAGCGATGGTCGTCTTGCCAGCGCCGCCCTTCGGATTGAGCACCAGGGTGGTCTTCATTTCTGCGCGAGGTTCTGCGTCCCCTTGTTCTTGTGTCGAGCGTGACTTGCCCGACGATGATGCCGCGCGCTCCGGCGAATTGCAAGAAAAGCGTGAACAAATTCACCTGCGTTTAGGTGCGGCGGCTTTCGAGTACCATTGCCCCTCGACGAACAGGGTTGTGGAGCATGCGAAGATGAAACGCAAGTACGGCTCGGCGCTCGCGCGCGAGAGCGAGGCTGAAAAGGCGCAGCGCCTGCGGGCGAAGGAGATGCGCGACAACCGCCACAACTACGGCTCGGCGTCCCGCAAGGGCGCCATTTCCCGCGGCAAGAAGCGCGGCAAGGCGTACCGCGCCGGCAGCTGAAGCGCCCGTCACCGTGCGCCGCGTGCTCGTCGCCGGCACCCAGGATGTGGTCGACGCGGCGCATGCGGCACTCGGCGCGGATTTCGAGCTCGCCGCCGCCTACTCGGTCGCCGAGGCGCTGAAGCAGGTCGAGGGCGGCGTCGATCTGGTGCTGTGCAACGTGCGCTTCGACGACTCGCGGATGTTCGATTTTCTCGGCGCGCTCAACTCGATGCCGTCCTCGCGGCGCCTGCCGGTGGTGTGCTGCAGGGTCGCGCGAACCCCCGTGTCCGGCGGGGCGCGCCGCGGCATCGAGCTCGCGCTCGAGGCGCTCGGCGTGCTCGCGTTTCTCGACATGCACGAGCTCGAGACCCGCGAGGGCTCCGAGGCGGCGCGGGCGGCGCTGCGCGCGGCCGTGATGGCGCACCTGCCCGCGGCGTGATCGCGCTCGTGCCGCATCCGAGCACGCCCGGCGCCGCGGTGCGAGGCGTCCACGCGGCGGCGGCGAGAACGGCACAGGGCAGGCTCGCGCTGCGCTACCGGATCGAAGGCGACCTCGAGCGGCTGCGCATTCCGCCGCCGCGCACGCCGGCCCCCGGCGAGCGCCTCTGGCAGCATCTGTGCTGCGAGGTGTTCGTCGCGCCCGCCGCAGCGGGCGCCGGGGCAGGTCCCTATAGGGAGTTCAACTTCTCACCGTCAGGCGAATGGGCTGCCTATGCGTTCGAGCGCTACCGTGAAGGCACGCCGCTCGGCCTCCCAGACCCAGGGATCGCCGTGCGCACCGACGGCGCGCTCGAGCTCTCGGCCAGCGTTGAAGTGGATGCGGCGGCGAAGCTGCGCGTGGCACTGTGCGTGGTCGTCGAAGCGCTGGACGGGGCGCTCTCCTACTGGGCGCTGCGGCATCCGGCGGCGCGCCCCGACTTCCACCATCCCGACGGCTTCGCGCTGGAGATCGCTTGAACTTCGGCATCGACCGCCTGCTCGAGGATCGTGCCCTGCAAAAGCGGCTGAAGGGGCGGCGCCTGGCGCTGCTGGCGCACCCGGCCTCGGTGACGAAGAGCCTGGCGCACTCGATGGACGCGCTTTTTGCTGCCGGGCTGCCCCTCGCGGCGGCGTTCGGGCCGCAACATGGCCTGCGCGGCGACAAGCAGGACAACATGGTCGAGTCTGCCGATTTCACCGATCCGGTGCACGCCATTCCCGTATTCAGCCTGTACGGCGAGCTGCGCCGGCCGAGCGAGGCGATGATGCGCGCCTTCGACGTCCTGCTCGTCGACCTTCAGGACCTAGGCTGCCGGGTCTATACGTTCGTCACCACGCTCGCCTACGTCCTCGAGGCCGCGGCGAAGCACCGGAAGGAAGTCTGGGTCCTCGATCGTCCCAACCCGGCCGGTCGGCCGGTCGAGGGCAGTCTGCTGGAGCCGGGCTGGGAGAGCTTCGTCGGCGCCGGCCCACT
>JBJMWH010000385.1:0-8754 GCA_045810245.1 Burkholderiales bacterium
GACCGCGATCGCGCCAAACGTCCGGCCATGGGCGCCGTAGTGTCTCGCCTCGCCGATCAGGCAGTAGTGACCTCCGACAACCCGCGCAGCGAAGATCCCCTCAAGATTATCGAGGGCATCAGGACGGGGATGTCCGGCGACTGCGAAGTCGAGCCCGACCGGGCGCACGCGATCGAGGCCGCGATCGCGGGCGCATCGGATGCCGATGTCGTCCTGATCGCAGGCAAGGGCCACGAGAGCTATCAGGAAATCGCAGGCCGGCGCCACGCGTTCTCCGATGTCGCCGTCGCGCGCGACGCGTTGCGCCGGGGCGGACGCGCATGATGAGCTTGGCCGAAGCGGCGGCGGTGCTCGGAGCCAACGTGCGCGGCGGCGGCGACGTGCGCTTCATCGGCGTGTCCACCGATAGCCGCACGCTGCGCAGGGGCGAACTCTTCGTCGCGCTGCGCGGTGAGCGCTTCGACGGGCACGGCTTTCTGCAGAATGCCGCGGCGGCCAAAGCGGCCGCGGCGTTGGTGGATTCCAGACACGCGAGTAACCTGCCGCTGCCGGCCGCCGTGGTCGAAGATACGCGCCTTGCGCTCGGCATGCTGGCGCGTCACTGGCGCGCGCGCTTTCGCCCGGCGCTCATCGCCGTGGCGGGGTCGAACGGCAAAACCACGGTCAAGGAGATGCTCGCTTCCATCCTGCGCTCCCACGCGGGCGACGAAGCCGTGCTCGCCACCGCGGGCAACCTCAACAACGATATTGGCGTGCCGCTCACCCTGCTGCGCATGCGGCAGGCCCATCGCTGGTGCGCGATCGAGCTCGGCATGAACCATAGGGGCGAAATCGCCTACCTTGCCAACATCGCGCGGCCCAGCGTCGCCGTTGTCAACAATGCCCAACGCGAGCATCTGGAATTCATGAATTCAGTCGAGGAGGTCGCGGCTGAAAACGCGGCTGTATATGGAGCCCTGTCGGCCGACGGAGTCGCGGTCGTGAACGCTGATGACCCCCACGCGGAGTTCTTTCGCAATCGGGCCGGTGCCCGCCGCACGGTCGACTTCGGCCTAGACGAGCCAGCGCAAGTGACGGCGCGCCATGCGATAGGCCCTTTCTCCAGCGAGCTCTGGCTGCGCACGCCGCAGGGTGAAGCTCAAGCGACGCTTGCGATTCCCGGCGTGCACAACGTGCGCAATGCGCTTGCGGCTGCTGCGGCGGCGCACGCGGCGGGAATCGACCTTAAGGATATCGCGCAGGGCCTCGCGGCTTTCCGTCCGTACACCGGCCGCCTGCAGGTGAAGCAGGCGCACGGCGGCGCCACGCTGATCGACGATACATACAACGCGAATCCGGACTCCGTGCGCGCGGCGATCGACGTGCTCGCCTCCTGCCCAGGCCCGCGCGTGCTGGTGCTCGGCGACATGGGCGAGGTCGGCGCCCAGGGCGCGGACTTTCACCGCGAGGTCGGCGCCTACGCTCGCGCCAAGGGCATCGCCAGCCTGCTCGCGCTGGGCGAGGCGACCCGCGACGCGGTGCAGGCGTTCGGCGCCGGCGGGCGCCACTTCGAAAGCGTGGAGGAGCTCGTCGCCCAGGTCAGCGGCAGCAGCATCCTCGTCAAGGGATCGCGCTTCATGAAGATGGAGCGCGTGGTGGCCGCGCTCACCGGCACGCCGGCCGAAGGAGGTCACTGATGCTGCTCGAGATCGCGCAGTGGCTCGCCAAGGACGTGCGGCTGTTCAACGTCTTCAACTACATCACGCTGCGGGCGGTGCTTGCCTGTCTCACGGCGCTCGCGGTGTCGCTCATCCTCGGCCCCTACTTCATCCGCAAGCTGACCGCCTACAAGATCGGTCAGGCGGTGCGCGACGACGGACCTCGCACTCACCTCACCAAGGCCGGGACGCCTACCATGGGCGGTGCGCTGATCCTGGTCTCGATCGGGATCACCACGCTCCTCTGGGGCGATCTCTCGAATCGGCTCTTGTGGGTGGTGCTCCTCGTCACGGTCGCTTTCGGAGCCGTCGGCTGGGTCGACGACTACCGCAAGGTCGTGCACCGCAATCCGAAGGGTCTTTCGCCGAGGGCGAAGCTCTTCTGGCAATCGGTGATCGGGCTCTGTGCCGCGGTCTATCTCGGCTTCCTGTCGCAGAACATGCCGGCCCTGAACCAGTTTATCGTGCCCTTTTTCAAGCACATCGCTTATCCGCTCGGCACCATCGGTTTCGTCGCGCTCACCTTCTTCGTCATCGTCGGCACGTCGAACGCCGTCAACCTGACCGATGGACTCGACGGGCTCGCGATCATGCCCACTGTGCTCGTCGGCAGCGCGCTCGGCATCTTCGCCTACGTCGCCGGCCACGCGCTGTTCTCCAAGTACCTCGGCCTGCCCTACATACCAGGCGCCGGCGAGCTTGCCGTGATCTGCGGCGCGCTGGCCGGCGCCGGGCTGGGATTCCTATGGTTCAACGCCTATCCGGCTGAGGTCTTCATGGGCGACGTGGGCGCGCTTGCGCTGGGCGGGGCGCTCGGCACGATCGCGGTCATCGTGCGCCAGGAGATCGTGCTGTTCATCATGGGCGGCGTGTTCGTCGCCGAGACGCTCTCGGTGATGATCCAGGTGCTGTACTTCAAGTGGAGCGGCGGCAAGCGCATCTTCCGCATGGCGCCGCTGCACCATCACTACGAGCTCGAGGGCTGGAAGGAGAGCCAGGTCGTGGTCCGCTTCTGGATCATTACCATGATGCTGGTGCTGTTCGGGCTTTCGACGCTCAAGCTCAGATGATGCGTGAGCCCGCCTTCACGCTCCTTCCTCGTCCGCCCAGGATGGAATTGGGCGGCAAGCGCGTACTGGTGCTCGGACTCGGCGACACCGGCCTTTCGGTCGCGCGCTGGGTCGAACGCTGCGGCGCCAAGCCGCGGGTCGCCGACACGCGGCAATCGCCGCCTCGAATTAATGATTTCAAGGGAGACGTTCGCACCGGGCCCTTCGGAAGCGCCCTGCTCGACGGCGCCGATCTCGTCTGCATCAGCCCGGGCTTGCCGCTCGAAGAGCCGCTGATCTTGGAAGCAAGGCAAAGGCGCATTCCCGTCGTTGGCGACGTCGAACTCTTTGCGTGGCACAACGCCGCCAAGGTGCTCGCGATCACCGGCACCAACGGCAAGAGCACCGTCACCGCGCTGACAGGCCACCTGCTGCGCGGCGCCGGCGTCGATTGCGAGGTCGCCGGCAACATCGGTCCGGCGGTGCTGGAGGCCTCGATGCGGCGCCGCGCCGCGCCCGCGGCCTGGGTCCTGGAGCTCTCGAGCTATCAGCTCGAGACCACGTGGTCGCTTGCCCCGCACGCCGCGGCGGTGCTCAACCTGACCGAGGATCACCTCGACCGCTACGCAGGGCTCGAGGACTATGCCGCGGCCAAGGCGCGCATCTTCCAGGGCGCGGGCGTGCAGATCCTCAACCGCGATGACCCGCGGGTCCTCGCCATGGCGGTGGCGGGACGCAAGCACGCGACTTTCAGCCTTTCCGATGGTGCCGACTTCTGCATCCGTGACGGCGTGCTGATCGGGGGCGGAAGAAAGCTGATCGAGGCGGCCGCGCTGCCCATCCGCGGCTGGCACAACGCGGCCAACGCGCTCGCCGCGTGCGCGCTCGCCGCCACGCTCGACGTGCCGCTCGGCGCCCTGGCGGCGGGACTGAAGACGTTCAAGGGCCTGCCGCACCGGCTCGAGCTGGTCCGCACGCGCCATGGGGTCGAGTGGTACGACGATTCCAAGGGCACCAACGTCGGCGCCACGATCGCCGCGCTGAAGGGCCTGGCGAAGCCGACCGTTGTCATCCTGGGCGGCGAGGGCAAGGGGCAGGACTTCTCGCCGCTCGCCGCGCCAGCAGCGCAATTCGCACGTGCGGTGCTGCTGATCGGCCGCGATGCAGCGATCATCGAGAAAGCGGTTCCCGGAGAACGTTGCGCTTCGCTGGAGGAGGCGGTGCAACGCGCGGCCAGACTGGCGCAGCCCGGTGACGCGGTGCTGCTTTCGCCGGCTTGCGCCAGCTTCGACATGTTCCGTGACTACAAGCACCGCGGCGAGGTGTTCGCCGCCGCCGTGCGGGGCCTGCCGTGAGCCGCACCTATGTGTTCGCGCGCAGCGCGCCCAGCGCGGAGTACGACCGGTCGCTCGCGTGGGCGGCACTGCTGCTCGCTGCCCTGGGCCTCGTCATGGTGTATTCGGCCTCGATCGCGACCGCGGAGGCAAGCCGCTTCACCGGCCACAACGCCGGCTGGTATCTCGCGCGGCACGGTCTGTTCCTCGCCGCGGCGCTCGGCGCCGCGCTCACGGTGTTCCTCGCACCGGTGAAGCTGTGGCAAGGCGCGGCGCCATGGCTATTCGCCGCCGGCGTCGCGCTTCTTGCGCTCGTGCTGGTGCCGGGAATCGGACGCGAGGTGAATGGCGCGCGGCGCTGGCTTGATATCCCGTTCTTAAGCGTACAGCCCTCGGAGCTCGTGAAGCTCGGCGCGGTGCTCTATGCGGCCGATTACACGGCGCGCAAGCATGCCGTGATGAAGAGCTTCAGGAAGGGCCTGCTACCGATGCTCGCGGTCATGCTGCTCGTTTCGTGGCTGCTGCTGCGCGAGCCCGATTTCGGGGCCCTGGTCGTAATCGCGGTCAGCACGTTCGGCATCCTGTTCCTCGGCGGCATGAACGGGCGCCATTTCACGGCGCTTCTCGGGATGCTTGCGACGGGCTTCGTGGTGCTGATCGTTTCTTCGCCCTACCGCATGCAGCGCATCTTCGGCTTCATGGATCCGTGGTCGGACGCCTACGGCAAGGGCTATCAGCTGTCGCATTCGCTCATCGCCTTCGGGCGCGGCGAGTGGCTGGGCGTCGGGCTCGGGGCGAGCCTCGAAAAGCTGCACTATCTTCCCGAGGCGCACACCGATTTCCTGCTCGCGGTGATCGCCGAGGAGCTGGGCTTCCTCGGCGTGGCGCTGGTGATCGTGCTTTTTCTGTGCATCGTCGCGCGCGCTTTCGCGGTCGGGCGGCAGGCCACGCTGCACCAGCGCCACTTCGCCGCGCTCGCCGCCCAGGGCATCGGCGTCTGGATCGGGTTCCAGGCGATCATCAACATGGGGGTGAACGTCGGCCTGCTCCCGACCAAGGGGCTCACGCTCCCGCTCATGAGCTACGGCGGCTCCGGCCTGCTGGTGAATTGCGTGGCGCTCGCCATTCTGCTGCGGATCGACTGGGAGAACCGCCAGCTCGCCCGAGGGCTCAATGCATAAAGCCGGGCTTGCCGCTTGAAGACCATCCTGATCATGGCAGGCGGCACGGGCGGACATATCTTTCCGGGCCTCGCCGTAGCGCACGAAATGCGCTCGGCGGGCTGGGAAGTGGTGTGGATGGGCGCGCGCGGCGGCATGGAGGAGCGCCTAGTGCCGCCTCGCGGCTACCGCACGGCATGGATCCGCGCCAAGGCGGCGCGCGGCAAGGGCCTCGCGCAAAAGCTGCTGCTGCCGGCGAATCTGCTTTACTCATTCTGGGAGAGCGCGCGGCTGATCCGCGCACTCAAGCCGGATGTGGTCCTAGGCCTCGGCGGCTATGTCGCGTTCCCGGGCGGGATGATGGCCTCGTTGCTCAACCGGCCCCTCGCGCTGCACGAGCAGAATGCGGTCCCCGGGCTCGCGAACCGCGTCCTCTCCAGCGTGAGCGACAAGGTCATGGTCGCGTTCCCGCAGGCCCTCGGCTCGGCTGAATGGACCGGCAACCCGGTGCGCGACGAGATCGCGGCCATGGCGCCGCCGGAGGACCGCTTTCGCGGCAGGAGCGGCCCGATGAGGATCCTGGTAGTCGGCGGCAGCCTCGGCGCGCAGGCGCTCAATGAGGCGGTGCCCAAGGCGCTCGCGCTGCTTCCGACGCCCGCATCCGTGGTGCACCAGTCCGGCGAAAGGCATCTGCACGTCCTCAGGAAAAATTACTCGGATGCCGGGGTCGAGGGCGAGCTCGTTGCCTTCATCGACGACATGGCCCGGCGCTACGCCGAAGCCGATCTCGTGATCTGTCGCGCGGGCGCGGTCACGATCGCGGAGCTCTCGGCGGGCGGCATGGCGAGCATCCTGGTGCCTTTTCCACACGCAGTCGACGATCACCAGACCGCCAACGCGCGCTTCCTCGCCGATAAGGGCGCCGCGGTCCTGGTGCCGCAGCGCGAGATGACCGCCGAGAAGCTCGCCGCGCTCATAGGCTCGCTCGACCGCGCCAAGCTCCTCGCCATGGCGAGAAAGGCGCGCGCGCTCGGCAAACCCGACGCCGCACGCATCGTGGCGCGGCGCTGCATGGAAATAGCCAGATGAAGCACAAGGTGCGCCGCATCCACTTCGTCGGCATCGGCGGCTCGGGGATGAGCGGCATCGCCGAGGTGCTGGTGAACCAGGGCTACCAGGTGAGCGGCTCGGACCTCGCGGAAAGCGCCGCCACCCGACGCCTGGTCCAACTCGGCGCGAAGGTGCTGCTCGAGCACAGGCCGGCCAACGTGGAAGGGGCCGATGTGGTGGTGGTGTCGACCGCGGTTCAGCAGGACAACCCCGAAGTGCTCGCCGCGCGCGAGCATCGGATACCGGTGGTGCCGCGCGCGCTGATGCTCGCCGAGCTGATGCGCCTCAAGCAGGGGGTGGCGATCGCGGGCACGCACGGCAAGACCACCACGACCAGCCTGGTCGCGAGCGTGCTGGCGGAGGCCGGCCTCGATCCGACCTTCGTGATCGGCGGGCGTCTCATCGCGGCGGGCTCGAACGCACGCCTGGGCGCCGGGGAATTCATCGTGGTGGAGGCCGATGAATCCGACGCCTCATTTCTGCACCTGCAGCCGATGATCGCCGTGGTGACCAACATCGACGCAGACCACATGGACACCTACGAGCACGACTTCGAGGAGCTGAAGGGCGCGTTCGTGCAGTTTCTGCGCAACCTTCCCTTCTACGGCGCCGCAATCCTCTGCGCCGACGACCCGCACGTGCGCTCGATCCTGCCGGTCGTGACAAAGCCCGTGATTACCTACGGTACCAGCGAGGACGCCAGCGTACGCGCCGAGGCGGTCCGTCACGACAGCGGCCGCATGCGGTTTCGCGCCCGGCGCGAAGGCGCGGCCGCGCTGGACGTGACGCTCAACCTGCCCGGGCGGCACAACGTGCTGAACGCGCTCGCCGCCATCGCGGTGGGGAGCGAGCTGGGCATCAAGGACCACGCCATCCTCACGGCGCTTGCCGAGTTCCACGGCGTGAGCCGGCGCTTCCAGCGCTACGGCGAGGTCGCCCTCGCGAGCGGCGGCAGCTTCACGCTGATCGACGACTACGGCCACCATCCCGCCGAAATGGCGGCGACGCTCGAGGCGGCGCGCGGCGCCTTCCCCGGGCGGCGCATCGTGCTCGCGTTCCAGCCCCATCGCTATACGCGCACGCGCGATCTGTTCGAGGACTTCGTCAAGGTGCTGTCCACAGCCGACGCGTTGCTCCTCGCCGACGTGTATCCCGCGGGCGAGGCGCCGATCGTCGCGGCCGACGGCCGCTCGCTGGCGCGCGCCCTGCGCGTCGGCGGTGGGGTCGAGCCGGTTTTCGTCGAGGAGGTTGCCGCGATGCCGGAGGCGATCCGCCGTGTCGCCCAGGACGGCGACGTGGTCGTCACCATGGGAGCGGGCTCGATCGGCAACGTGGCCGCTCAGCTCGCATGAACATGGCCGAGACCCTGCAATTCCGCGAGCCGATGGCGCGACACGTCAGCTGGCGCGCCGGCGGAGCGGCCGACCGGTTTTTCGCCCCATCCAGTGTTCAGGCCCTGGCGGAATTCTTGAGGTCATTGCCTAAGGAAGAGCCGCTGCTGTTTGTCGGCCTGGGATCCAACCTGCTGGTGCGCGACGGCGGCTTCCGCGGCACGGTCATCCTTACGCATTCAGCGAAGAAAAACGCGCGCATGGACGGCGGCCGGATCTACGCCGACGCCGGCGTGGCGAGCCCGCAGGTGGCGCGCTTCGCCGCGACGCATCACCTCGTCGGCGCCGAATTCCTCGCCGGCATACCCGGCACCGTCGGCGGTGCGCTTGCGATGAACGCGGGCTGCTACGGCGGCGAAACGTGGGACATCGCTCACAAGGTGGTGAGCGTCGACCGTTCGGGTTCGATCCACGAGCGGGAAAAGCGGGAGTACGAGATCGCCTATCGGCATTGCCGTCTGCGCTCCGGCAGGGAGGAGTGGTTCGTCGCCGCATGGTTCGAGCTGAAGAAGGGCGACGGCGAAGCTTCGCGCGCGCGCATCAAGGAGTTGCTTGCCAGGCGCATCGCCTCGCAGCCGTTGCAGCTGCCGAATGCCGGCAGCGTGTTTCGCAATCCGCCCGGGGACCACGCCGCTCGCCTCATCGAGTCGTGCGGCCTGAAAGGCCTCGCGCGCGGCGGCGCGCGCGTGTCGGAGAAGCACGCCAACTTCATCGTCAATCCCGACGGGGCCGCGAGCGCGGGCGACATCGAATCGCTGATTCTCGAGGTGAAGAAAACGGTCCTCGAGAAGACCGCCATCGACCTGGTGCCGGAGGTCCGGATCGTGGGGGAGGCGGCATGAACTTCGGCAAGGTTGCGGTGCTCCTGGGAGGCAAGTCCGCCGAGCGCGAGGTGTCGCTGAAGAGCGGCGGCATGGTGTTGAAGGCGCTGCGCAGCCGCGGCGTCGACGCGCACCCGTTCGATCCGTCGGAGAAAGGCTTCGAGGTTCTCGCAAGAGAGCACTTCAAGCGCG
>JBJMWH010000386.1:0-21704 GCA_045810245.1 Burkholderiales bacterium
AACTTTGCGGGCGTGCCCGCCAATTCATCGACGACGTAGCGGCGGTAGGCGCGGTAGCCGCCGTCCAGCGTCTGCGCCTCCCAGCCCACCTCGCGCAGGATGTGCGCCATCGCGCCCGAGCGCTTGCCGCCGCGCCAGCAGTACACGAGCGGCCGCCAGGCGCGGTCCTTTCCGGCGAAGAGGGTCTCCATGTGCCGGGCGACGTTCTTCGCCACCAAGGCCGCGCCGACCTTCTTCGCCTCGAAGGGCGAAATCTGCTTGTAGAGGGTGCCCACAGCGGCGCGCTCCACATCGTCGAGCACCGGCGCCGAGAGCGCCCCGGGGATGTGGTCTTCCGCGTATTCGGATGGCGAGCGGCAGTCGACCACATCGTCGAACCCGCTGAGCACGGAGAATAGATCGGTAGCGCTCACAGGCGAAATGTTACGCGCACCAAGCGACCGCGCCGGCAAAGCCTTCTGCCACTCGCAGCGCCGCCAGCCGCCAGCCGGGGTCGCCTAGGCGCGGGTCGGGCGGCATGGACTCGAGCCGCCCGTCCGCAGAGACGAGGACGCGATCGAAAGGCAACGCGAACACGCCTTCTCCGAGGGCCTTGGCCAGCGCTTCTTTGTACGTCCACGACTGATAGAAGCCACGCCATCGCTGCGATGGGCCTGCGCGCTCGATCCGCTCGCGCTCGCGAGGGTGCAACGCCCATGCGCAGAGCGCGTTCCAGTCGGCGCGCGGCCGGACGTATTCCACATCGACGCCGAGAGAACGCACGCGTCCCGCTGCGCACAGCACGAGCTCGCCGCTGTGGCTCAAGCTGACCGCCGCCGCTCCCTTGCCGGCCGTGACGAGCGGCCTGTCTTCGACGCTGTCGAAGCGGTAGCCGTGCTCCTCGAATATCCGCGCTGCCGCGTGCCGCAGCAGCCAGCGCCCTGTGGCAAATTGCGCACGCCGCTCCGGGCGCGCTATCGTGTTCGCGCGGGCCGCCTCGGAGTGCGTCAGCCATTCGAACTCGTGCGCGCCGCGCAGCGCGTCCGGAACTAGCGTCGCGAATACCCTGACCGATTCCAGCCCCGGGGCCGGCGCGCCTGCGACCAGCGCGACTTCAAAAGGGGAAAACATCCGTCATTTCTGACACCGTCCGTGCCATCCGACACACCAAACTTTGATAGGATCACGATAGAGCATTCGCGCGGAGGGCGCGGGCGTTTTGTAGTATTTACACATACGATAAATAGATAAATCGACAACCAGGGGGATTCGTTGGGCGCTGGTGCCCGTTTCGAGGTTCCGGTCGCGCGCTGGTGCGCGTGGCCACCCGCGCCAGCCGAGGATGTTGCAGCTCCCGATGTTCGGTTCGTGGATGCGTCGCTGAGACGGCGCCTCGGGCCGCTCGCCAGAATGATGCTGCATGTCGCCGGAGTTTGTGCGCAGGGGATGACCGGGCTGAGGCTCGTGTTCGCTTCGCAGCATGGCGAGCTCGGCTACACGGTTGCGCTGCTGCGCGCGCTCGCTGCGCGCGAGCCGCTGTCGCCCACGCTCTTCAGCCTTTCGGTGCACAACGCGGCCGCGGGATTGCTCTCCACTGCGCGTGCCGATCGCGGCGAATCGACGGCTGTCGCAGCGGGCGAGGAAACCCTGGGCTACGCGCTGCTCGAGGCCCACGGCCAGTTCATCGCGGACCCCCACAGGCCGCTGCTGATGGTCTATGGCGACGCGCCTTTGCCGGACGAATATCGGCGCTTCGGCTCGCCGGCCGATGCTTCGACGCCGAACGGCCGTGCGCTGGCGCTGCTCGTGAGCTCCGAAGCCTCGCGGCCGACCGCCGTGTCGACCGAGCCGGCGGAGCACGCGCCTTCACCCGAGCCTCAGATCCAGGCGTTCATCCGGCACCTCCAGCACGGCGGCTGCACGAACTGGAGCAGCGGCACGACGGCCTGGAGCTGGCACTGACGTGATTGTGCTCGTCAACTACTATTGGCGCCTGCTGATGACGGGGGCGACCTTCCTCCTGTTCTCTACGGGAGGCGCCGTAGGCTCATTGACCGTCTTCCCGGCCTTGCGTCTGCTCCCGGGAGGCGCGGGCGTGCGCGAGCGGCGCGTGAGATGGATGATCTGCAGATTCTTCGGCCTGATGGTCGCGCTGCTCAGGGTCACAGGCGTGATGCGCCTTGAAACTCAGGGCTTGGAGCGCCTCCAGCGCGCCGGGGGGGTCATCGTGCTCGCCAACCATCCGAGCTTGCTCGACGTGGTGGTGCTGCTTTCGGCCATGCCGCGCGCCACGTGCGTGGTCAAGGAGGCATGGTGGACCAATCCATTCATCGCCGGCGTCGTGCGCGCAGCCGGCTACATCCGCAACTCCGAGCCCGAGCAGGTCCTCGACGACTGCGACCGCGCGCTCGGCGGCGGCGCTGCCGTGATCGTGTTCCCCGAGGGGACGCGCAGCCGGCCGAACGAGCCGCTCAAATTCCTGCGCGGCGCCGCGCATATCGCGCTGAAAAGCGGACGCCCGATCGTGCCGGTGCTGCTGCAATGCGATCCGCCGACGCTCACCAAGGGCTCGAGCTGGTACCACATCCCGCCACGTGCGTTCTGCTTCCGCGTGATCGTGCGCGACGCGCTGGCGCCGGCCGGGCTGACGGACTTGCGCCAGCCGAGCATGATCGCGGCGCGCAGGCTCACGCTCGCGCTGGAAAGCTACTTCGTCGACGGACTGAGGACGCTATGAACGACCTGAAGCTCGAGATCAAGCGGCTCATCGTCGAGGTGCTGTCGCTCGAGGATGTGCGCCCGGAAGACATCCAGGACGACGCGCCGCTCTTCAACGAGGGGCTGGGGCTCGATTCGATCGACGCGCTGGAGCTCGGCGTGGCCTTGCGCAAGCGCTATCAGATCAAGCTCGAAGCCAACGATGCCGGCATCCGCGAGTACTTCCGCAACGTCACCAGCCTGTGCCGCCTGGTGGAGCGCTATCGGGGGTCCACATGAGCACGCAACAGCTGTCCGCCGCAGTGCAGATCACCGATTCGCAGATTCTCGAGCAGCTGAGAGCGGTGCTCAGCACGAGCTTCGAGATCGAGCCGGCGCGCATCACGCCGCAGGCGGACCTGTTCCGCGACCTCGACCTCGACAGCATCGATGCGGTCGACCTCGCCATCAAGCTGCAGGAGATCACCGGCAAGCGCGTCAAGCCGCAGGAGTTCAAAGGGATCCGCACGGTCGGCGACGTGGTCGACACCGTCAGGCGGCTGCTCGAGTCGTAGCGTGCGGCGACGATGCGCGCTCGGATCCACATCGGCCAGGTCCTGTTCGCCCTCTACCCGCTGCTGATCTTTGCCGGGCTGCAGTTCCTCGATCCGCGCAGCGTCGCACTGCTGGTCCTCGCCGCGCTCGCCTTGCGCTACCGCCGCCATACCCTGCGCATCCTGGCGGACTTTTCGGTCGCACAGTTCGTAGCGCTCGCTGTCGCGCCGCTGCTCGGCCTGGCGGTGCTCGCCACCAATAGCGAGGTCCTGCTGCGGCTTTATCCGGCCGCGATCAGCGCCAGCATGCTGATCCTGTTCGGCGTCACGCTGGTCCATCCGCCCAGCATGGTGGAGCGCTTCGCCCGGATGCAGCAGGAGGAGCTTTCGCCCGAGAGCGTGCGCTATACGCGCCGCGTCACGCTGGCCTGGTGCGCCTTCTTCGTCCTCAACGGCGCGATCGCCGCCTGGACCGCGATATTCGCCTCGCGCGAGGCCTGGGCGCTGTACAACGGCTTCATCGCCTATCTCGCGATGGGCACCCTCTTCGCCGGCGAACGGCTGCTCCGGCGGCGCCTTCTGCCGGCCGCGTAATGCAGGGCGAGTTCATCGCGCTCTCCCGGTTGCTCGCGACCGGCCGCGCGCCGAGCCGCGTGGTGTGCGTCGACGGCGAGCGCGAGGTAGGCTGGGGCGAATTCGCCTGCCGCGTCGGCGGCATCGTACGGGCGCTCGCGCCACGCCCCGAGGCGCGCTGGCTGATCCACAGCGAGCATCCGCTGCCGTTCGCGGCCGCATTGCTTGCGGTCGTGCACGCCGGGCGCCGGGCGGTGCTCGCGCCCGGACTGCAGCCGGCGTTGCTCGACGCCCTGCGCCCCGCCTACGACGCCGTGGTCGGCGACGCCGCCGGGGCCGAGCTCGATCTATGCGGCGTCGCGCCCGCCGAGCTCGATTTCCGGCCGCTCGAGGCGCGCGCCGCGCGCATCGATCTCTACACGTCCGGCAGCAGCGGTCAACCCAAGCGCGTCGAGAAGTCGCTGCACCAGCTCGAGACCGAGGCCGCGGTGCTGGAAGCGAGCTGGGGCGCGGCGCTCGGCGGCGCGACGGTCGTCGCCACCGTCCCGCACCACCATATCTACGGGCTGCTTTTTCGCCTGATCTGGCCGCTCGCCGCAGGCCGGCGCTTCGACGCCGCGCTGTGCGCGGAGCCCGATCTTCTCATGCAGACCCTGCGCCGCCATGGCGCGGCCGTGCTGGTGTCGAGCCCCGCTCACCTCACGCGGCTGCCGGAGCTGATCGACCTTGCGAGCCTCAGGCCTCTGGTGCGGCGCATTTTCTCCTCGGGTGGCCCGCTCCCGGCCGCTACCGGCGCCCAGTACCACCGCGCCATCGGCGCCGCGCCGACCGAGGTGTACGGCAGCACCGAGTCGGGCGGCATCGCCTGGCGCGAGCAGGACGGAACCGAGGCCGCTGCGCTATGGCGTGCGTTTGCGCAGATGCAGATCCGCATCGACGCGGACGGGGCGCTGTGCCTGCGCTCGCCGTACCTTCCCGACGACGACTGGCTCACCATGGGCGACGCGGCCGAGGTGCTGCCCGACGGCCGCTTTCGCCTCAAGGGGCGGCTCGACCGCGTGGTCAAGGTCGAGGGCAAGCGCGTCTCGCTGCCGGAGCTGGAGCAGGCGCTGCGCGAGCATCCGTGGGTGCGCGAGGCCGCGGTGGTGCCCCTCGAGGGAGCCAAGCAGGCGCTCGGTGCGGTCGTGATCCTGCGCGAGCCCGCGCGCGAGGCCGCCGGCCGCGAGCCGCTGATCGGCGCGCTGCGCGAATTTCTCGCCGGGCGCTTCGACCGCGTGCTGGTGCCGCGACAGTGGCGCTTCGTCGCGCGCCTGCCCGGCGACGAGCGCGGCAAGCTCACTGCGGCTGGGCTGCAGCGACTATTCCACAAGGCGCAGGATGCGGCTCCTACCTGAGATCCTCGGCGAGCGCGCCGAGGCCAACCGCGTCGAGCTCGAGCTGCGCGTGCCCGAGGATCTCGCTTGCTTCGCCGGGCACTTCCCCGGCCTGCCGATCCTGCCGGGCGTGGTGCAGCTCGACTGGTCGGTGAAGCTCGGCCGCGAGCGGCTCGCCCTGGCCGGCGAATTTGCCGCGGCCGAGAACCTGAAGTTCCTTTCGATCGTGCGTCCGGGCGCGCACCTCACGCTCGCGCTCGAGCGCGTCGATGCGGCGCACCTGCGCTTCGGCTACGCGGGCCGCGGCCGCAAGTTCTCCTCCGGTGTCCTGGTGTTCGCGCCGACGTGAACGCCTTTCGTCCCTGCATCGTGATCCCGATCTACGATCACGGCAGCACCATCCACGCGCTGGTGGCTGCGCTGTCGGCGTCCCGGCTGCCGATCTACATCGTCGACGACGGCAGCCATGCGCCGACCCAGGCCGAGCTTGCGCGCGTTGCGCGCGACTTCCCGCTGGTGCGGATGCATCGTTTCATGCAGAACAGCGGCAAGGGAGCGGCGATGAAGCACGCGCTGCGCTGGGCGCGCGCCGAAGGCATGAGCCATGCTCTGCAGATCGACGCCGACGGCCAGCACGACGTGCGCGACGTGCCGCGTTTCCTCGCCAGGGCGCAGGCTTCGCCCCAGGCGTTGATCGTCGGCGACCCCGTGTTCGACTCATCGGCGCCCAAGGCGCGGCTCTACGGCCGCAGGCTGACCAACTTCTGGGTCTGCATCGAGACGCTGTCGACGGCGGTGAAGGACAGCCAGTGCGGCTTCCGCCTCTACCCACTCGCGCAGACCTGCGTCCTGATCGAACGTGCGGCGCTGCCGCGGCGCTATTCGTTCGATATCGCGATCGTGGTGCGCCTCGCCTGGCAGGGCACGCCGGTCGAGAATCTGCGCACGGCGGTGCGCTATCCGTCCGGCGGCCTGTCGCACTTCGACATGCTCGCCGACAACGTTCGAATCACCTGTCTACACAGCATGCTGGTGTTGGGCATGCTGCTGCGGCTGCCCGTCTTGCTGGGGCGCAGGCTCGGCGCCCGGGAGCGCGCTTGAGCGCCGACTGGGCGGGGATCGCCGAGCGCGGCAGCGCCGCCGGCATCCAATTCATCGGCGGCTGCTTGCGGCTCGTCGGCGAGCGCTGCGCCCGCGTGCTGCTTTTTCCGGTGGTGGCCTATTTCCTCCTCACGAGCCCCGCGGCGCGGCGCGCGTCCGATGAGTACTTCACGCGCCTCGCGCAGTTCGCCGGCAAGGGCGCCGGCGTGCCGCAGCCGGGGTGGGTCACGCGCTTTCGCCACATGCTCGCTTTTGCCGAATCCGCACTGCACAAGTTCGCCGCCTGGACCGGGCGCGCGGCCGGCGGCCCGGTGCGCTTTCCGAACCGCGCCGAGTTCGAGGCGCTGCTCGCGAGCGGCCAGGGCGCGCTGCTGATCGGCGCCCACCTGGGCAACCTCGAGATGTGCCGCGCGCTCGCGGCCGGTGAGCGCCTGAGCGCAATCAATGCCGTGGTGTATGCGCAGCACGGGCCGCGCTTCTTCGGCGCGCTCGCGCGGCTCAGCCCGCAGTTCGGCGTCAACCTGATCCACGTCTCCGAAATCGGCCCTGCGACCAGCATGGCGCTCAAGGAGAAGGTCGACCGTGGCGAGCTGGTTGTCATCGTCGGCGACCGCACGCCCCCTGGCGAGAACGGCCGGGTGTGCGAGGTCGAGTTCCTGGCTGCGCCGGCGCCGTTCGCGCAGGGTCCGTTCATCCTGGCGGCCCTGCTGCAATGCCCGGTTTACCTCTTTTTCTGCCTGCGCGAGGAGCACGGCTACTGCATCCATCTCGAGCGCTTCGAGGAGCGCGTCGTGCTGCCGCGGGGCGCGCGCGAGAGCCGCATCCGCGAGCTGGCGCAGCGCTATGCGCGCCGGCTCGAGGCGTACTGCCTGCGCGCGCCCTACCAGTGGTTCAATTTCTACAGCTACTGGCGCAGCCGATGAAAACGCTCGAGGCCGAAGTCGAGATCGAGGTCGACTTCCACGACGTGGACGCCATGCAGGTCACCTGGCACGGGCATTACGTGAAGTACTTCGAGCGAGCGCGCTGCGCGCTGCTGCGCAGCATCGGCTACGACTATCCCGAGATGCGCGACTCGGGCTACCTGTGGCCGATCGTCGACTGCCGGCTGAGATACGTGGCCGCGACGCGCTACGGCCAGCGCTTGATCGCGCGCGCCACGCTGCGCGAATGGGAGAACCGGCTGCGCATCGACTATCGCATCGTGGACGCCGCGAACGGCACCAAGCTCACCACCGGCAGCACCATCCAGGTCGCCGTCGACATGGCCAGCGGCGAGCTGCAGTTCGTTTCGCCGCCGATCCTGCACCAGAAGCTGGAGCGCGCGTGGGCCGGATGATCGTGGCTGCCGCGCTGCTCGCGCTGGGCCCGCGCCCCGCCGCAGCCGACGAGGCGCTCGCGCGCATCCGCGCCCTGCTCGACGCCCAGCCGCGCCTGCGCGCCGAGTTTGACCAGACCCGGCGCAGCGCCGAGCTCGAGCGCCCGGTGCTCGCTCACGGGCGCATGCTGGTCTGGCGCGAGGCCGGCGTCGTGTGGCAGATCGAGCAGCCGGTGAAGATGGTGGTCGTGCTGCGCGAGGACGTCACCGTCCAGATCGACGCCAGCGGCCGGCGCCGGACCCAGCGCGCGGACCATGATGCCGCGGCGGCGCGCATGGGCAGGATCCTCGGCGCCCTGCTGAGCGGCGACACCGCAGCGCTGGAGCAGTGGTTCGACATTGCGCCGCGCATCGAGGGGCAGCGCTGGAGCATAACGCTCACTCCGCGCCGTGGCGCGATGGCGGCGTTCCTCAAGTCAATGCAGGTCAGCGGAGACCAGTATGTGCGCTCCGTGGCGATCGACGAGGCGAACGGCGATTCGACCCAGATCAGCTTCCGCAATCACCGCGACGCCACCGCGCTCACGAGCGAGGAGGCGAGCCTCCTGGGAGTGCCCTGATGGCGCGGCCGGCAACCATCCTGTGGGCGGGAATCTCGGTCGCGGCGGCCGTGGCGGCCGCGCTCCTTCTCGGGCGCTACGCGCCGGTGCAAACCGATCTGCTCGCGCTGCTGCCTGCGACCGAGCGCAGCGCCGCCGCCGAGCGCGCGGTCGCGGCGATGCGCGATGCCGCCGGCAACCGCGCCGTGTTCCTGATCGGAGACGAAGACGCGGCCAGCGCACGGCGCGCCGCCGGGCTATTCGCGGCGCAGCTCAGGCGCAGCGGCGCCTTCACCTCGGTCCAGCTCGAGGTTCCCGACGTCGACCCTCGGCGCCTCACCGCTGCGCATCGCGAGTTCCGTTTCGGCTTGCTGACCGACGCCGACCGCGCCGTGCTCGCCGACGGCAGCTTCGACATCGAGCAATGGCTGCTGCGCCGGCTCAACGATCCCTTCCGCACGCCCTTGGGCGGCACCCTGTCCCAGGATCCGTTCGGCTTCTTCGACAACTTCATTGCGAGCCTGCCGTACCGCCACCTGCGCTTCGACCTCGACGACGGACTGCTCGTGGTGCGCGGCGAAACGAAGGGCGCGCGCGGCATCCATGTGCTGGTGTCCGCCGAGCTCGCGGGCTCGGCGTACGACGATCGCATCCAGCGCTCGAGCATCGCCGCGGTGGCGGCGGCGGAAGCCGCGGCGCACCGGCTTGCCCCGCAAGCGGAGGTGCTGCGCGCCGGCGCCGTATTCTTCGCCGAAGCGGCGCGCAGCTCGGCCGAGCGCGACGTCGAGCTGATCGGCGCCGGCTCGCTCATCGGCATCGTGCTCCTGATGCTCGCGGTGTTCCGTTCCGTGCGGCCGCTCGCGCTCGGCCTGCTCACGGTCCTGACCGGGCTGGGCGCCGCGGTGTCGGTGACGGTGCTCGCGCATGGCGAGGTGCACGTGCTGACGCTCGTCTTCGGGGCGAGCCTCATCGGCGAGGCGATCGACTACTCGATCCAGTATTTCAGCCTTTACGCGGGCGCCGGCCCGCAATGGGAGCCCAAGCGCGGCCTCGCTGCAGTGCGCGCGGGACTCACCCTGGCCCTCGCGACGAGCGCCCTCGGCTATGGCGCGCTCATGCTGATGCCCTTCCCCGCGGTGCGGCAGATTGCACTGTTCGCCCTCGCCGGTCTCGTCGCCGCCTATCTTTCGGTGCTGCTGCTCCTGCCCGAGCTCCTGAAGAGGCCCTACGCTGGCGACATCGGGCGCATTTCCGGCCCGGCATCGCGCCTGCTCGAGTGGTGGATTGCACGCGTCGGTCCGAAGCCCGCGGCGGCGATCGTACTCGCCCTCGTGGTGCTATGCGTCCCGGGGTGGCTGCAGCTTCGAGCGGATGACGATGTGCGCGCGCTGAGCAGCCGCCCGGCGGCGCTGCTCGAGCAGGAGGCGCGCATTCGCTCGCTGACCGGAGTCGAGCTCGGCGCGCGGTTCTTCGTCGTGGAGGCGGCCACGGCCGAAGCCGCGTTGCAGGCCGAAGAGCGGCTCACCGCGAGGCTGCGGCCACTCGTGGAAACAGGCGAGCTGGCGCATTACCAGGCCGTGTCGTCGTTCGTGCCGTCGGCCGCGCGCCAGGAGGAGAACCGGCAGCTCCTGCGCAAGAATCTCGGGCTCGAAGGTCAGGGGCTTGCCGAGAAGTTTCGCCAGATCGGCCTGAAAAGCGCAGCGGCGGGCGATCTCGCCGCGGCCTACCGCGAGTCCGAGGGGCGGCTGCTCACGCCGCAGGCCTGGGTCGCTTCGCCGACGGCGGCTGCGTTCCGGCACCTGTGGCTGGGCCGCACCGGGGAGAGCTTCGCGTCGGTGGTCGTTCCGGCGGGTGCGGCCGACAACCGCGCGCTCGAGGCGCTTGCCGCCGACATTCCCGGCGTGACCTTGGTCGACAAGGCCGCCAGCGTCTCGCGCCTGTTCGGGCAGTACCGCAGTAACTTGAGCTACGGCCTGGGCGTCGCGTTGCTCCTCGTGCTGGGACTCCTGTCCTGGCGCTATGGGATATGGGGCGGCGCGGCCGTGCTCCTGCCCGCGGTGCTCGGCATGGCCGCGGCGCTCGCACTCGGCGGCTATGCCGGCTCGGCCGCGACGCTCTTCAACGTGATGGCGCTTCTCCTGGTGCTCGGCGTGGGGGTCAACTATTCGATCTTCCTGATCGAGGGACGCGCCCGTGCCGGCACCACGGGCATCGCGGTCGCGCTATCGGCCGCGACCACAATGCTTTCCTTCGGCCTGCTCGCCTTTAGCGGCACGCCCGCGCTCGCCGGCTTTGGTGCGACGCTGCTTGCCGGCATCGCGGCGACGGTGCTCGGCGCGCCGCTCTCACTCAGCCTCCTTCCCCTCGGGGCACGGCAGTGAGAACGCAGCGCTGTTTCGTGCACGCCGTAGGGATCGCAAATGCCCTCGGCAGGGGCTGCGAGGCGGTGCGGCACGCACTCATGGCGGGAGACACCGCGGGCATGCGCATCGAGCAGGGCTGGTTGCCGGACGGCGCCGCCCGCGTCGGCAGGGTGAGCGCCGAGCTGCCGCGGCTGCCACAGGCGCATGCGCGATACGATTGCCGCAACAACCGTCTCCTGCTGCTGGCGCTCGGCGAAATCCGCGGCGCCGTGGCGGCCGTGCTCGAGCGTGTGGCGCCCGGGCGCTTCGGCGTCGTCCTCGGCACCAGCACTGCGGGGATCGCAGAGGGCGAGAGCGCCATGGCGGCGCTCGCGCACAGCGGTGCTTACCCCGACGGTTTTCAATACATGCAGCAGGAGATCGGCCGCGGCGCGCAGTTCCTGGCCGCCCATCTGGGCGTCAGCGGGCCGGCCTATGTGGTGTCGACCGCCTGCACCTCGAGCGTGAAGGCGATCGCGGCAGCCTGCAGACTGATTCGCGCCGGCCTATGCGATGCCGTGCTGACCGGCGGAGCCGACACGCTATGCCGGCTCACGGTCAATGGGTTTGCTGCCCTCGAATCGACCACGCTCGAGCTGTGCAATCCGCTGAGCCGCAATCGCCGCGGCATCAACCTCGGCGAAGGGGTGGCGCTCCTCCTCGTCAGCCGTGAGCCTGCCGCGGTCGAGATCCTCGGCTGCGGCGAGTCGAGCGATGCGCACCACATCTCGGCACCGGATCCCGCTGGGCGGGGCGCGGAGGCCGCGATGCGAGCCGCACTCGCGGAGGCGGGGCTCGCCGCCGAGGCCGTGGATTACCTCAACCTGCACGCTACGGCGACGCCGAAGAACGATCACATGGAGGCCCACGCCGTGCATCGCGTGTTTCCGCACGGGGTGCCGTGCAGCGGCACCAAGCCCCTCACCGGCCATACCCTCGGTGCGGCCGGCGCCACCGAAGTCGCCTTCTGCTGGCTGGCGCTCCACGGCGACGGCCGGCTGCCGCCGCACGTCTGGGACGGCGAAGCCGATCCGGATCTGCCCCCGCTGATGCAAACGCCGCCGGGCGCGCGCTTCCGCCGCGCCGAAGGCCGGGTCTGCATGAGCAACTCGTTCGCCTTCGGCGGCAGCAATGCATGCCTGATCGTGGGGGACGCGCGATGAAGCCGCTGCCCTCGGCTCTGCCGGCGATCGAGACGCTGATTCCGCACCGCGGTCGCATGCTGTGGCTCGAGCGGGTGGTCGCCGCGGCCGAGGACGCGGTCGAAGCGGCGGCCACCGTGCCGGCGGAGGCGGGCTACCTCGACCCGCAGCCCGGGATGCCGGCGTGGCTCGGCATCGAGCTGATGGCGCAGGCGGTCGCGGCGCACGTCGGCCTGCGCGGATGGCGCGACGGAAAACCGATGAAGCCCGGCGTGCTGCTGGGGTGTCGGCGCTACCAATCGAGCGTGACCGCCTTTACGCCGGGCGCGAAGCTGCGCGTCTCGGCGCGGCTTTCGTACCGGGATGAAAGCGGCTTCGGCGCCTACGACTGCACCATCGCAGACCACGGTGCCGAGCTGGCCTCGGCCACGCTGAAGGTCTACGAGCCCCCCGACTTCGAGGCGTTCCTGAAGTCGGACGCGGCGCCATGAGACGCGTGCTGGTCACGGGCTCGAGCCGTGGCATCGGCCGCGCCATCGCCGAGCGCCTCGCCGGATCGGGATTTGCCGTCACCGTGCACTGCCGCTCCAACCGGGCATGGGCGGACGAGCTGGCGGCGAAAATCGGCGCGGCGGTCCTGCAGTTCGACGTCGCCGAGCGCGCCGCGGTGCGCCGCGCGCTCGAGCTCGACCTCGAGACGCGCGGCGCCTATTACGGCATCGTGTGCAACGCTGGCGTCACGCGCGACAATACATTCGCCGCGCTCTCCGAGGCCGACTGGGACGAAGTGATCGACACCAGTCTCGACGGCTTCTACAACGTGGTTCAGCCCTTGATCATGCCGATGGTCCGCGCGAAGCAAGGCGGGCGCATCGTCACCATCGCCTCCGTGTCGGGCATCATGGGCAACCGCGGACAGGTGAATTACAGCGCCGCCAAGGCGGGGCTCATCGGCGCGACCAAGGCCCTCGCGGTCGAGCTCGCGAGCCGCGCGATCACGGTGAACTGCGTGGCACCCGGGCTCGTCGAAAGCGACATGACCTCGGACCTGCCGCTCGACGAGGCGCTTAAAATCGTGCCGATGAACCGAATCGGCAAGCCGGCGGAAGTCGCGGCCGCGGTGGCGTTCCTCATGTCGGACGAGGCGGCCTACATCACACGCCAGGTCCTCGGCGTGAACGGCGGCATCGCATGACGCGCCGGGTGGTGGTGACCGGCATGGGTGGCATCACGGCGCTCGGCGAGTACTGGGCGTCGATCGAATCCGCGCTGCGCGGCGGCAGGAACGGCGTGCGGCGCATGACCGAATGGGAGCGCTATGAATCGCTGCACACGCGGCTCGGCGCGCCGGTCGACGGCTTCAAGACGCCGGCGCACTATCCGCGCAAGCAGATCCGCTCCATGGGGCGCGTGGCGCTGCTCGCGGTGCGCGCCACCGAGATGGCGCTTGCAGACGCCGGCCTCGAAGACGGCGCGTCCGTGCGCGACGGCCGCATGGGGGTGGCCTATGGATCCTCGGCGGGCAGCGTGGCGCCGGTGCAGGTCTTCGGCAACATGCTCGCCACCGGATCGATGGAGGGCGTGACCTCGACGAGCTACATCCAGATGATGCCGCACACCACCGCGGTGAACGTGGGACTCTATTTCCAGCTAAAGGGGCGCATCGTGCCGACGAGCAGCGCGTGCACCTCGGGCAGCCAGGCGCTCGGCTACGCCTACGAGTCGATCCGCTATGGCAAGCAGGCGCTCATGGTGGCGGGCGGCGCCGAGGAGCTCTCCGCGCCGGGCGCGGCGATCTTCGACACCCTGTTCGCGACCAGCACCCGTAACGACGAGCCCGGCGCCACGCCGCGGCCCTTCGATCGCGACCGCGACGGCCTGGTTGTAGGCGAAGGCGCTGCCACGCTGGTGCTGGAAGACCGCGACCACGCCCTCGCGCGCGGGGCGCGCATCCACGCGGAAATCGTCGGCTTCGCCACCAACTCCGACGGCGCACACGTCACCGAGCCCGCGGCCCGCACCATGGCGCAGGTGATGGAGCTCGCGCTCGAGGATGCGCGCCTGCCGCCTTCGGCGATCGGCTATGTCAGCGCCCACGGCACCGCCACCGCGACCGGCGACATCGCCGAGAGCCACGCGACCTGCAAGGTGCTGGGACCGAGGATCCCGATCAGCTCGATGAAAAGCTACCTCGGGCACACGCTCGGCGCCTGCGGCGCGATCGAGGCTTGGTGGGGCGTCGAGATGCTGAAAACCGGCTGGTTCGCGCCGACCGTCAATCTGCACAGCGTGGACAGCGCGTGCGCCGAGGCGGACTACCTCACCGGCGAGGGCCGCGCTATGGACCTCGAATACTTCATGAGCAACAATTTCGCCTTCGGCGGGGTGAATACTTCGCTCATCTTCAAGAAAGTCTGAAACCTCAAGTATGCCGACAGCGCCAACATGAAGTACGGCATCGACAACGGCACGCCCGCGCCATCGACGCCGAGGTGAACGAACTCTGAGGCGGCGCGTCGCGGTCACCGGTCTGGGCATCGTTTCCTGCCTGGGCAACGAGCTGCGCACCGTGGCCGGGGCGCTGCGCTCGGGCGCGAGCGGGGTGCGCTTCTGCGAGGAATACCGGCGCGCCGGCATGCGGAGCCACGTGGCCGGCCTGCCGCAGCTCGGCGGCGAGGCGCCGATCGAGCGCAAGCGGCGGCGCTTCATGGGCGAGGTGAGCGTGTACGCCTACCATGCGCTGCGCAAGGCGATCGACGATGCGCGGCTGACCGAGCGGCGGCTCTCGAGCTCCCGCACTGGCCTCATCGTGGGCTCGGGCGTGGGCTCGCTATCGCGCTATGTCGAGGCGCTCGACACGCTGCGGGCCAGCGGGATGAAGAAGCTCTCGCCGTACGTGGTGCCGCAGACGATGGCGAGCACGGCGTCCGCATGTCTCGCGAGCGCCTTCTGCATCGGCGGGGTGAGCTACTCCATCTCGGGCGCCTGCGCCAGCGCCGCGCACGCGCTCGGGCAGGGCGCGGAGCTGATCCGCTCGGGCAGGCAGGACCTGGTGCTCGCGGGCGGCGCCGAAGAAGCGGCGTGGACCAGCGCCGTGATGTTCGACGCGATGCACGCCCTCTCCACCGGCCACAACGACCGCCCCCAGGCGGCTTCGCGCCCGTATGACGTGGCCCGCGACGGCTTTGTGATGGCTGGCGGCGCCGGCATGCTCGTCCTCGAGGAGCTCGAGCACGCCCGCGCGCGCGGCGCGCACTGCTATGGCGAAGTGTGCGGGTACGGGGCGAGCTCCGGCGGCGACATGGTGGCGCTGTCGGGCGCGGCGGCGGCCGCGGCCATGCGCGCGGCGCTCGCCGAGGCCGGGCCGAGCGGGGTCGACTATGTCAACGCGCACGCGATTTCCAGCGTCGAGGGGGACCGCGTCGAGCTCGAGGCGCTGCGCGAGGTATTTCCCGGGCCGGCTCCGCTCGTTTCGTCGACCAAGGGACTGAGCGGGCATTCGCTCGCCGCCTCGGGCGCCCAGGAGGCGATCTACTGCCTGCTGATGATGGCCGATGAGTTCGTCGCCGGCTGCGCCAACCTCGAGCAACCCGACGCGGCGGCGCTCGGCCTGCCGCTGGTCGCCGCCGCCCGTGAGCACCGCATCGCGCGCGCGATGTCCAACAGCTTCGGCTTCGGCGGCACCAACGCCAGCCTGGTGTTCGGTCTGCTGTAGCGCCTACGCCGGCTTGACGGCGGCGAGGTTGACGAGCGTTTCCTCGCGCTGCTCGGGCACGCCGAAGCCGAACCATTCCACCGCGCCGAGGTCCGGCCGGCTCCACCACAGGTAGGGGAGCGAAACATTGCGCGGCCCGAAGCGAAAGCCATGCTGCCGCAGCATCGCCATGTACTCCTCCGCGCTGCGCTGCAGGTGCATGGGGTGGCGAAAGAGCAGCCGGATGATCCACGAGTGGATATAGGCGCGAGTCGATTCGGCGAAGAGCAGCACTCCACCGGGCTTGAGCACGCGGTAGAACTCCTGCAGCGCCTGCTCCTGACGCACGAGGTGATGGAAGGTCTGGTGGCAGAACAGGAGATCGACGCTCGAGTCGGCGAGGCCGAGCGCGGCGGCGTCGCGCAGGTGCAGCTCGATCGGGGCCGCCTCCTTGCGCGCCTCTTCCTGGGCGCGCTGCAGCGCTCGCTCGTCGGCATCCACGCCGATCAGCCGCTGCGGCGCGAAATGCTCGATCAGCGGACGGAACGATTTACCCTGTCCGCAGCCGACGTCGAGCACCACCGGGTAGGCGCTCTTGCGCTCGGGAATCAGCCGCGCGAGGTCGTTCAGCGCCACGCGGATGACGCGTACGGTCCAGGTCTCGGTGCCAAGGAACCAAAATCCGATGCGGGTCTCGGGGACCAGGGCGATTTCGGGGAAGTCACGCGCGTTCATTGCAGGAACGATTTTACGCTGTTGTTACGGTAGCATTGGCGCATGAACGCGCCCGAGAGGATCCGCCTCACGCAGTTCAGCCACGGCGGCGGCTGCGGCTGCAAGATCGCGCCCGCGGTGCTCTCGGAGATCCTCGCCGCGACGCCGGTGCGCGGATTGCCCGCGGCGCTGCTGGTGGGCACCGAGACCGCCGACGACGCCGCGGTGTACCGCCTGAACGAAGCGCAGGCGCTGGTCGCGACCACCGACTTTTTCACGCCAATCGTCGATGATCCGTTCGACTTCGGCCGCATCGCGGCCACCAACGCCATCTCCGACATCTACGCCATGGGCGGCACGCCGATCATGGCCCTCGCGATCGTCGGCATGCCGCTCGAGAAGCTGCCGCTTTCGGCGATCGCAAGCATCCTGCAGGGCGGCGAGGCGGTCTGCGCGGCCGCCGGTATTCCGGTGGCCGGCGGACACTCCATCGACACGCTGGAGCCGATCTACGGCCTGGTCGCGCTCGGCCTGGCGCATCCGGCCAAAGTCAAGCGCAACAGCCGCGCCGAGGCCGGCGACGTCCTGATTCTCGGCAAGCCGCTCGGTATCGGCATTCTGTCGGCGGCGCTGAAGAAGGGCTGTCTTTCGCCCAGCGGATACGCCCAGATGGTCGATTGGACGACGCGGCTCAATACCCCCGGCCAGCGCCTGGCCGAGCTCGACCGCGTGCACGCGCTCACCGACGTAACCGGGTTCGGTTTGGCGGGACATCTGCTCGAGGTCTGCCGCGGCTCCAGGCTCGCGGCGCAGGTGAGCTTCGATGCGCTGCCGGTAATTCCCGAGGCGCTCGAATGGGTGAAGCAGGGTGTAGCCACCGGGGCCTCGGAGCGCAATTGGAGCGGCTATGGGCGCGAAGTGGCGCTGCCGCCGGCTTTCGCTGACTGGAAGCGCAAGCTCCTGGCGGACCCGCAGACGAGCGGCGGCCTGCTCGTGGCGTGCGCCGCCGACGCCGAGGCTGAGGTGCGCGAACTTTTCGCGCGCGACGGATTCGACGCCCGGACGATCGGCCGGCTCGCCGCTGGTACGCCCGGAATCACGATTACCTGAGCATTGGCTGCAGCGTCTTCCAGACGCGTTCGAGCAACAGCGGCTGCGCTTCCGCGGCGGGATGAATGCGGTCGGGCTGGAACAGCGCGTAGTTGTCGCCGAAGCCCTCCATCAGCGAAGGCACGAGCGCAGTGCGGTAGCGCTTGGCCAGTTCGTCGAAGCTCGCCTGGAAGGCCTGCGTGTACCGCGGTCCGTAGTTCGGCGGCATGCTCATGCCGAGCAGCAGCACACGCGCGCCGGCTTTCTGCGAGCGCTCGATGATCGCCCCGAGGTTGTTCTTCATCTCCGCCAAGGGCAGGCCGCGCAGGCCGTCGTTGCCGCCGAGCTCTAGAATCACGAGGCTGGGCCTGTGGCGGGCGAGCGCCGCGTCGATGCGCGCCAGGCCGCCGCTGCTCGTTTCCCCGGAAACGCTCGCGTTCACGACGCTATAATCGGGCCGCTCCCGCTTGAGCCGCTCGCCCAGCAACGCCACCCATCCACGGTCCTGCGCCATGCCGTAGGCCGCTGAAATACTGTCCCCGTAGACCAGGATGGATTTTTCCGCTGCACCGACTGCGAAGGAAATCGGCAGCAAGATGAAGAACAACAGCGTTCTGGCGGCGCGCGGCATCGGCAAGACGGTGAAAAGCGGCGATTCGGACCTCGTTATTCTGCGGGACATCGACCTGGAAATCACCCCCGGCGAGGACCTTGCCGTGGTCGGCGCCTCGGGCTCGGGAAAATCGACCCTGCTCGCCATCCTGGCGGGCCTCGACACGCCCACCACCGGCACGGTGGCGCTCGGCGGAACCGACCTTTTCACCCTCGACGAGGATGCGCGCGCGGAGCTGCGCGGGCGCCTGGTCGGCTTCGTGTTCCAGTCCTTCCAGCTCCTGCCCGCGCTCACCGCGCTCGAGAACGTCATGCTGCCGCTCGAGCTCGCGGGAAGCGGCGCCGCCGAGACGCTGGCGTGCGACATGCTGGCGCGCGTCGGTCTGAGCGAGCGGCTGCGCCACTATCCGAAGCACCTCTCGGGCGGCGAGCAGCAGCGCGTGGCGCTGGCGCGCGCTTTCGTGGTGCGCCCGAAGCTGCTGCTCGCCGACGAGCCGACCGGCAGCCTCGACGCGGAGGCCGGTGCCGACGTGATCGAGCTCCTTTTCCGCATGAACCGCGAGCACGGCACCACGCTTGTCATGGTGACGCACGATGAAGGCCTGGCCCGGCGCTGCAGCCGCGTCGTGCGCCTCGCCGGCGGGCGGGTCCTCGCATGAGGCAGTCGCTGCGCATGCTGGCGCGCGATTGGCGCGCCGGGGAGCTGCACGTGCTGGCGGCGGCGATGGTGATCGCGGTCGCGAGCGTGACCAGCGTCGGGTTCTTCGCCGACCGGGTCGGCCGCGGCCTGGCGCGCGACGCGCATCAGCTCCTCGGGGCGGATCTGGTGCTGGTGTCGGACCACGCTTTTGCTGCCAGCCTGCCCGCGGACATGGAGAGGCGCAATCTGCGCAGCGCGTCGGCAGTCGCCTTCATGAGCATGGCCATCGTCGGGGGCAAATCGCAGCTCGCCGGCGTGAAGGCGGTGACCGAAAACTACCCGTTGCGCGGCCAGCTGCGCATCGCGCCCGCGCCGGGCGCGGCCGACGCGCCGGTCACCTCGGGGCCGCCGACCGGAAAAGTGTGGATGGAGGAGCGGCTGGTTTCGGCCCTCGATGCGCCGGTCGGGACGCGCCTGCGCCTCGGGGATGCCGAGCTCGAGGTCGGCGCCGTGCTGACGCTCGAGCCCGAGCGCGGCGCCAATTTCTTCAACTTCGCGCCGCGCCTGATGATGAACGCCGCCGACGTGCCTGCAAGCGGCCTGATCCGCCCGGGCAGCCGCGCCGCGTATTATCTGTACGTCGCCGGCGCGCCGCGCGAGCTTCAAGCGGCCGAGGGCGCGCTCAAGGCCTCGCTCGAGCGCGGCCAGCGCGTGGAAACCCTCGAGACAGGGCGGCCGGAAGTGCGCGCCTCGGTCGACCGGGCGCAGCGCTTTCTCGGGCTGGCGGCACTGCTCGCTGCGATCCTTGCCGGCGTGGCGATCGCGCTTGCGGCGCGGCGCTTCGTGCAGCGCCACCTCGACGCATGCGCGGTGATGCGCTGCCTCGGCGCGACGCAATCGAAGCTGGTGCGGCTCTATGGGGCGGAGTTCGTCGCGCTTGGGGTCGCCGCGTGCGCCGTCGGCGCTGCAGTGGGCTTCGCAGGCCAGCAGGCCCTCAGCGCGACGCTCGAGGCGCTGTTGCGCGCCGAGCTGCCGGCGCCCGGGCCGCTTCCAGCCCTGCAAGGTTTCCTCGTCGGGCTCGCGCTCATGCTCGGCTTTCTGCTGCCGCCGCTCCTGCAGCTGAAGAACGTGCCGGCGCTGCGCGTAATGCGACGTGAATCCGGCAGGCCGAGGGGCGGCATGCTCGCCGCCTACGGGTGCGGTTTCGGCGTCCTGGCCGCCTTGCTCCTGTGGCAGGCGGCCGATATCCGGCTCGGCGCCTACGTAATCGGCGGCTTCACCGTCGCCATCGCGGCGTTCGTCGCCGTCGCGTGGCTGCTGCTGCGTCTCGCGAGCCACCCTGCCGTGACCCGCCGCATGCGCGCGGCGAGCCTGCGGTACGGTCTCGCGCAGCTGCGCCGCCATGCGGCGGGCAACGCTGTGCAGACCACCTGCCTCGCGCTCGGGCTCACCGCGCTGCTCCTTCTGACCTTCACGCGGCATGACCTGGTCCAGGCCTGGCGCAGGAGCGTGCCGGCCGACGCCCCGAACCGGTTCCTGATCGGCGTGCAGCCCGACCAGCGCGAGGCCTTGGCGCAGTTTTTCTCCCAGCACCGCATGCCCGCGCCCGAGTTGTACCCGATGGTGCGCGCCCGCCTCACCGCGGTGAACGGCAAGCCGGTGCGCGAAGAGGACTATACCGAGGAGCGCGCGCGCCGCCTCATCGAGCGCGAGTTCAACCTGTCCTATATGGATGCGCCGCCCGAGCACAATACGGTCTCGTCCGGACGCTGGTTCACGAGCGCAGCGGCGCAAGAGGTGTCGGTGGAGGAGGGCATCGCCGAGCGCCTCGGATGGAAGCTCGGCGACGAGCTCAGCTTCAGCGCCGGCGCGCAGCCCTTCAGCGCGCGCATCAGCTCGCTGCGCAAGCTGCGCTGGGACTCCATGAGGGTCAATTTTTTCGTCATCGCGCCCCCCGGGCTGCTGGCCGAGTTTCCCACGACCTTCGTGTCGGCGTTCCGTCTCCAGCCGGGCGGCGAGCCGGTGCTGAACGAGCTCTCGACGCGGTTTCCCAACATGACCCTGGTCGACGTCGCCGCTGCGGTGCGGCAGGCCCAACTCGTCATCGACCAGCTGATCGAAGCGGTCCAGTTCGTGTTCCTTTTTACGCTGGCAGCCGGGGTGCTGGTGCTCTACTCGGCGCTGCTCGCCACCGAGGACGAGCGCCGGCGCGAAGCCGCCCTGATGCGCGTCTGCGGCGCCTCGCGCGCGCAGGTCGCGGGAAGCCAGCGCGCCGAGTTCCTTGCCATGGGCGTGGTGGCGGGCCTGCTCGCGACGCTGGGTGCCGCCGGCATCGGCCAGCTGGTGGCTCGCAAGGTGTTCGAGCTCAATCTGGCGCCGAGCCTCGAGCTGTGGTTCGCCGGCCCGCTCGCCGGGATCGCGCTGCTGTCGTTCAACGCCTGGCTCTCCTCGCGGCAAGTGCTGCGCGCTTCTCCGGCGCTTACCTTGCGCGACGGCACATGAGCGCGGTTACGCTCGGCGACACCTGGCTCACGATCGAAGAGCTCGTGGCGGTCGCCTGCGGGGCCCGCGCGCTGCGCCTGAACCGCGAGCCGGCGTTCCACGAGCGCATCGTGCGCGGCGCGCGGTTTCTCAAGCAGACGCTCGACCAGGGCGCATCGGTCTATGGCGTCAATACCGGATACGGCGACTCCTGCGTAGTGTCGATTCCGGCGCACCTCGTCGCCGAGCTGCCGGCGCATCTCGTGCGCTACCACGGTTGCGGCTCGGGCGAGCGCCTCGACGAGGCGCAGACGCTGGCGGTGCTGATGGCGCGGCTGTGCTCGCTCGCGCGCGGCTATTCCGGCGTGCGCTGGGAGCTCCTCGAGCGCCTCGAGGAGCTGGTCAAACGGCGCATCCTGCCCTGCATTCCGGCCGAGGGCTCGGTCGGCGCGAGCGGCGACCTGACGCCGCTCTCCTATGTGGCGGCCGCCCTGATCGGCGAGCGCGAAGTGAGCTACGGGGGAAGCGTGCGCCCGGCGGCCGAGGTGCTGCACGAGGCAGGCCTGCCCGCCCTCCAGCTCGCGCCCAAGGAGGGCCTCGCGATCATGAACGGCACGGCGCTCATGACCGGCCTCGCCTGCCTCGCATGGAGCCGCGCCGAGTATCTCAGCCGCTTGGCCGCACGCCTGAGCGCGATCGCGGCGCTTGCCATGCGCAACAACCGCGCGCATTTCGA
>JBJMWH010000387.1:0-6945 GCA_045810245.1 Burkholderiales bacterium
TGAGCCCCGCCCTGGCCATGAAGCGAGTGGACTAGGTTAATCCGTATTTTCGAGAACCGGGGTCACACCCCAACCCCTCGCTCGCTTTGCTTCCTCCCCCCTTGTCAAGGGGGCGAAGAGCGCGGCACATCGTAGGCGCGAAAGACCAGAACACCGGAGCCGTAGAGTCGGGCTTCGCGGGCTGGCTCTTCGTGAGTCCCGCGTTGTCGAACGCGCGCTGGACCAGGCCCGAGGCCTTGGCGTACTCAGTGAAGATGGCCACGTAGTCGAGGGCGTAGAGCCGGTTCTTCGGGACCGCGAACGCCAGCCCGGCGCGCTCGAAGGAGCCCTCCAGGATGCGCGACCCGGGCACGCGCTCGACGAGCGGCGTGAGGGATGCGTGCGTGAACGCGAACGCGTCGGCTTGCCTGGTGCGCAGCATTTCCAGCGCTTCGTCGATCGAGCCGACCGGGTTCACCCTGGTGTTCTTGAGCCGGCGGGCCGCGGCGCGGTCGGTCGCGCTTCCCTCGATCGCGATGACGCGGACACGCCGGTAGTCCACGTCGTCGATCGTTTTGATCCTGGAGCCGCCCGGAACCATGTAGGTGCTTCGGTCGATGAAATAGTAAGTCGCGAAGTCGACCCTCTGCCTGCCCCAGTTGTCGGGCGGCATGATCGCCGAATCGATCTTGCCGCCGAGCAGCATCTCGGTGAGCTCCAACGGGCTCGAAGCAACCTTGAGCTCGACCGGCGCGCCGAGCCGGCGCGCGAGCTCGCGCGCGAGATCCACGGGAACGCCCTCGGGCTGCCCGTCGGCATTCTTCACCACGAAGAATTCGGTGCGCTCGGGACCCGCGACCACGCCGAAGCGAAGCTTGCCGGTCCGCGTGAGCTCGTTTCGCGCGGCCTCGCTCGGTACCGGCGAGGGCGTGGCGCAGGCGGACAGCACGAAGACCGCCGCAACGAGGCACAAACTACGGCTTTTCATATTTCATCCCGGTGCTGCGCATGCTACTGGATTCTAGAGGCGGTATTGCTTTCCTACCGCCGAGGGCACGAGCTCGTCGCCGAACTCGCGCGCCATCTGGCTCAGCGCGCGCCAGCCGGTGCAGTGGCCGGGCGCCAGAAACTTGAGCCCGAACTTCTTGAGATCGGCGACGGTCTGCGGAATCACCCGTTCGTTGATGCCCGAAAGATGCAGGCCGCCCATCACGCCGTACAGTGGCACCGACGGAAATGCCGAGCGCGCGTGGGTGAGTACGTTGATGAGGCCCGCGTGCGAGCACGCGGAAAACACGAACTGGCCCTTGCCTTTAACGTTTACCGAGACGAAGCGCTCGTCCATGATCAGGGGATCCGGCTCCCAGGACGTGCCGTCGGTGCTGCGGCTAAGGTGGTTGGGCACGCCGGCCTCGTAGCTCGTCACCCGCGGAATCTCACCGCTCACGTGGAAGGCGCCGTCGGCCACGCTCTGCGGATCGCGCGTGTTGATCACTCTGGCGCCCGCATTTTCGAGGCGCGCCGGATCCGGAACGAGCTCGTTCACGTAGAGCTGCCCGTCGGGGCGCCTGGTCGCGCGCTGCCGGAACATGCCCGGATGGACATAGCAGGCGAAGCTCTTGTTGCCGCGAGCCCGCGCGATCGCCTCGACCGCAGCGACGAGGCCCCCGGCGTGGTCCCAGTGCCCGTGAGAAAGCACCACCGCCTCGATGGCCGCGAAGTCGACGCCGAGGATCTCGGCATTACGCTCGAACGTGGCGGCCGCCGGCCCTGCGTCGAAGAGCAGCGTCCGCTTCTTGCCGCCCACCGTCGCAATGAGGAGCATGGAGAGCCCGTGATGCGCGCAGCAGATATTGGACCCGGCGAGAACGCGCAGCTTCCCGCCAGTAAGCAGCACGGACCATTCCGGTTGCACGTTCGCGGGATTCGACGACAGGCTGTCGGTGAGGTTGTCTACCAGCACCAGGATCTCGAGCGCGTCGACTTCCTTGCGCTCTGGCGTCATTCGAGGGTCTTGCGCGGAATGTCGTAGCTCGCCATCAGGTCGTCGACGACGCCGTGGAACTCGTTCCAAGGGGTCTCGCGGTAGGCGTGGTTGCGCACGATGAAGGAGGCGCCGGCGTAGAACTTCTCGTACTGAAGGTGGCGCCCGCCGAACTCGGAGCCGACGAGGTCCCAGGCAAGTTTGAAGAGCTTCATGCGTTCGACTGCGCCGCCCTGCGGAGTCTGGAAATAGGTATCGAACTGGCGCGCAAGGTTTGCGTCCTCGGTGACCGAGATGTCGGCGGGCATCTGGAACACGCCGCCGCCGCAGAGCTCGCGCAGCCTGTCGATGAAGGTCGAGTAGTTCTGGGTGCACCACTCGAGCGCGGCGTACATCATGCGCCGGTTGAAGCAGACATAGCCTTCGGGCCAACGCTCGAACGCGTCGATCTGGCCATGGACCATGCCCGCGATGCAGCCCTCGACCGCGGACATGTGGCCGAGCATCTCCTTCACCGCCGGCACCTCGATCGCGCCGGTGGAATGCGCGATCTTGCTGCACAGGCCGAGCACCAGGCGCATCTTCGCCCAGAAGCGCACGTTCGACTGGTGGTTGCCGAAGCAGTGGCTCGGCGTCTTGACGTAGATGTCGCGCGAGAGGAGCGCGTCGTCATGCACGAACACCCGCTCCCAGGGCACCTTGACCTCCTCGCACATCACCATGCTGTCGGTCTCGTCGTAGCGCCAGGCGAGCGGCGCATCGAACTCGCTCTTCGCCTCGCGCTCGAAGGGCTTGCGCGACCAGAGCGAGAGGCCCTTCGCGTTCATGGGCAATGAGCAGGTGACGGCCTGCTTTTTCTGGTCGGGGGCGAGCGGGATGACGTTGCCGAGCCAGACCTCATTCGCCAGCACCGCGCCGGTGGCGAGCATCTTCATGCCGGAAATGACGAGGCCGTCGTCCTCCTCGCGCACCACCTGGAGCGCCGGGACCGGGATGTTCTGCCGCGAATAGAACTCCGGATTGCGCGCCGCCTGAGGCGGGACGACCGCGTAGACGACGTAGGTATCGGCCTTGCGGATCTCCTCGTAGAACGAGAGCAGGTGCTTGGGAAAGCCGCAGGGAGGCTTGAGCTCATCGGGCTTCATCGCCATGCCGGTGACGAAGCTCGCGACATGGTCGGGCGAGCGCCCGAACATGCCGTAGGTGAGCTCGGCGATCATGCGGTGGCCGCGGCTGCGCCGCGCGAGGTCCTCGCGCGTCTTCGGCTTCAGGAAGTAGATCGAGTAGCGCTCGCCGCCCTCCTCGAAGCTCATCGCCTCCTTGTTCGCGAGCTTCATGTCGTAGATGCCGGCCACGGTGCGGGCGGCGTTGCGGAACGCCGGGTGCGTGGTGACGTCGTCGACCCGCTCGGAGCCGATATAGACCACGCGCCCGTCGCGCAGCGACTCTAGATGCTCATTTCCTGTTTTGAGCATTCCCGGAGGTTTCGTAATAGTGAATCTCGTGAAGGACGCAGCCGTTGCGCGACGTGAACGGGCCGTGGTGCACGCCGGGCGGGCGGCAGGCGTAGGTCGGGGCGAAGGACTGCTCGCCGCCCTTCCCTTGCTTGTCGTTTCCGACAACGAGATCGCCCTGGACCACGTAAACCTCTTCCCAATGGTCGTGCACGAAAGGCTCGGCGGAGAAGGCGCCGGCGTCGATCTTGAGGAGCCGGGTGCGGCTGCCACGCTTCGCCGTTTCATCGAGGTCCGAGGCGAGGATCTTCTGCCAGAACCCAGGGGGATAGCCGGGCGGGCGCTCCCAGCCGGCGTTCAGATCGACCTTCACGAATTCCAGGTGTTGCTTCGGCTTCATGGATTCCTCCGTGCCATGTAGTTGATCCTGTCAGAATCGGCTTTGTCAATGAGCGGGCCAATGCAAGCGGAAGTTCTCGTCGCCGGCGCCGGGCCGGTGGGCCTGTGCGCGGCGAACGTGCTCGCCGACGCCGGCGTGCCGGTTACGGTGCTCGAAGCCGAGCCGCGCCTGCCGGAGAACCTGCGCGCCTCCACGTTTCAGCCGCCTACGCTCGACATGCTGGCGCGCGTGGGCGCGACGCCGCGCCTGATCGAGATGGGCCGGGTCGCGCCGCGGCTGCAATACCGCGACCGCACGGGCTGGGTCGCCGAGCTCGACTTCGGCGTGATCGCGGACGAGACCGCTCATCCCTACCGGGTGCAGTGCGAGCAGTACAAGCTGAACCTGGTGCTCGCCGAGCGTCTCGCGCCCAAGGCGCGCATCGAGTTCGGCAGCGAGGTGACCGACGTACGGCAGGACGCAGCCTCGGTCACCGTGATGGTCAACGGCACAAGGGAGATCAAGGCGAAATGGCTGATCGGCGCCGACGGCGGCCGCAGCCGGGTGCGCGAAGCGCTCGGCATTCGCCTCGAAGGCTTCACCTGGCCGGAGCGCTTCCTTGTGGCGAGCACGCCGTTCGATTTCGCCGCCGCCCTGCCCGGGCTCTCCGACGTCGCCTACTTCGCCGACCCGCAGGAGTGGTTCTTTCTGCTGCGCGTTCCAGGGGTATGGCGCGCGATGTTCCCCGTACGCGAGGAGGAAAAGGACGAAGAGGCAATCTCCGACGACTCGATCCAGCGTCGCCTTCGCCGTGTCCACGCACGGGCTCCTGGATATGAAATACACCATCGCACCCTCTACGCGGTGCACCAGCGGGTGGCGCAGAGCTACCGAAACGGGCGCTGCTTCCTCGCCGGCGACGCCGCGCACCTCAACAATCCGCTCGGCGGCATGGGCATGAACGGCGGCATCCACGACGCCTTCAATCTGGCCGAAAAGCTCGCCGCGGTGATCGCCGGACGCGCCGGCGAAGACGAGCTCGACCGCTACGAGCGCCAGCGCAGGCCGGTGGCGCTCGAGTACGTCAACACGATTACAATCGCCAACAAAAGGAACCTGGAGGCCAGGGATCCCGAAGCGCACCGCCGCTGGAAAGCGGAGATGTCGCGCACCGCGGCCGAACCGCGGCTTGCGCGGGAGTACATGCTGAGGACCTCGATGATCGCGAGCCTGCGGAAGTTTGCATGCGCCTAGCCTGGCTCGCGCTTCTGTATCCCGTTCTCGCCTTTGCTCAGGCCTTCCCCGCACGCTCCATCACCATCGTCGTGCCCTATCCGCCGGGCGCGAGCGCGGATCTCATTCCGCGCGCGCTTGCGCCGGTGATGTCCCAGTCGATGGGGGTCGCCGTCGTGGTGGAGAACCGTAGCGGCGCCGCCGGCAACGTCGGCGCTGCGTACGTGGCGCGGGGGGACGCGACCGGCCACCAGGTGCTGATGGCACCCTCGGTCATCCTCGCGGTCAGCCAGTGGCTCTACAAGGATCTCGGGTACGACCCGAGGAAGGACCTTACGCCGGTGATCAACGCCGCTATGACGCCCAACATGTGGGTTACGCATCCGGGCGGCCCCGCAAAGACCCTCGGCGAGGTCCTCGCACTGGCGAAGGCGAACCCCGGCGCGCTTTCCTTTGCCTCGGGAGGCAGCGGCTCGACCAGCCACTTGTGCGGCGAGCTGCTGAAGAGCACGGCCAAGGTGGACCTGGTCCACGTTCCGTATAAAGGGCCGGCGCCGGCGTTGCAGGACGTCATCGCCGGGCGTGTGCCCCTGATGTGCGACAACTTCTCCAATGTCATTACGCACGTGCGCTCCGGCCGCCTGAAGGCTGTGGCGCTGACGGCCCTCAAGCGGCATCCGCAAGCGCCCGAGGTGCCGACCGCGGATGAATCCGGCCTGGCCGGTTTCGAGATCGGCGTTTGGTACGGCGTCGCCGTGCCGGCGGCAACGCCGAAGCCGGTCGTGGAGAAGCTGAACGCGGAGTTCGCCAAAGCGCTGCGCGATCCGAAGATCGCCGAGCGCTTCGAGCAGCTCGGGCTCACCGTCGTCGCCGATTCACCGGCGCAGTTCGCGCGCTTCGTGGCGGCGGAGTCCGAGAGAATGCGCAAGCTGGTGGAAGTCTCCGGAGCGCGGCTCGATTGAAGCTCGACCTGCGTAGAGCAGTCCAACTGCTGGAAAACGGCGAATGGGAGGCCGCGCACGCGATCGTGCAGGAAGACGAGGATTCGCGCCTCTTCTGCTGGGCGCACGGCATCGTGCACATCATGGAAGGCGACCGCTCGAACGCGCGCTACTGGTACCGCAAGGCGGGGCGGCCGTTGGACAAAGACACTGCTGCTCCGGAGGAGATCAGGGCTCTGAAGGCCGAAATCGGGCTCTGAGCCCGATTTCTAGCGCGCGCTGCTGACCCTGCGCGGCGGGGCGACGTTGTCGGAGCAGATGAGCTGGATGAACTCGCCGATCGGCATCGGCGGGGCGAAGAAGTAGCCCTGCGCCTGGTGGCAGCCGAACCGGCGCAGGAAGCCGACCTGCGCCTGCGTCTCGACGCCCTCCGCGATCACCGTCGTGCCGAGGCTGCGCGCCATCTCGATGATGGTGCGCACGATCGCCGCGTCGCTCGCCTCGCGGCCGATGCCGGCGACGAACGAGCGGTCGATCTTGAGCGCCGCCACCGGGAAGCGCGTGAGGTAGGCGAGGCTCGAGTAGCCGGTGCCGAAGTCGTCGATCGCGATGCGCACGCCCTCGTCGCGCAGCGTACGCATGGCGTGGATGGCTTGCGCCGGATCGTGCATCAGGTGACTCTCGGTGATCTCGAGCTCGATCAGCTCGGGCGGCACGCCGGCCTCGGCGATCAGCGCGCGGATGCGCGCGCTGAGGTCTTGCTGGCGGAACTGCCGCGCCGACAGGTTGACTGCGATCGGCACCGCCCGTGCGCTCGCGGCCATGCAGGCCTTCAGGTCCGCGCAGGCGCGCCGCAGCACCCACTCGCCGACGGCCATGATCAGCCCGGTCTCCTCCAGCACGGGGACGAACTGCCCGGGCAGCACCACGCCGCGCTCCGGGTGGTTCCAGCGCAGCAGCGCCTCGGCGCCGCAG
>JBJMWH010000388.1:0-5162 GCA_045810245.1 Burkholderiales bacterium
AACATCGCGATGAGCCTGACGAGCGCTGCGCGCGGCTCGCTCGCGCTTTCGGTCCTGCCGCTCACGACGATGCTCGCCGCGGCGCTCCTCGGACGCGAAGAGCTCACGCGCCGCAAGACCTGCGGTGTGCTGATCGCCATCGCCGGAGTCGCGCTCGCGCTCTCGGCCGGGCTCGCCGATGCGCCGGCGGGCGCCTGGCGCGGCGACCTGATCATGGCGGGCGCTACGATCTGCATGGCCCTCTACAACGTCTGGTCCCGGCCGCTCATGGCGCGCTCGAGCATGCTCGGCTTCCTCGCTGCCGGCATGGGCTGCGGCGCGGCAGCGAGCGTTTCGCTTGCCTGGGCCTCGGGCGGCCTCGCGGCGACGCGCCAGTTCGCGCCCGGGCAGTGGATCGCGGTACTCTGCCTGGGCGTTTTCGGCGGCGCGGCCGCGTTCTACCTCTGGGTGTACGCACTCGAGCGCACCACGCCGACGCGCGTCGCCAACACGATGACGGTGAACCCCATCGCGGCTTCGCTTCTCGCCGCGGTGCTGATCGGCGAGCCTCTGGGCGTGCACCTCGCCCTCGGGGTGATCGCGGTCGGCGCCGGCATCTGGCTCGCCTCGTCGACGCCGGCGGCACGCTAGACTGATCCGGCCATGTCTGCATCGATTCCTGCCGGCGCCTTCGATCTCCAGGGCCATCGCGGCGCGCGCGGGCACGCACCCGAGAACACTCTGCCGGGCTTCGAACGCGCGCTCGCCTTCGGCGTCACCACCTTCGAGCTCGACGTGGGCGTGAGCCGAGACGGCGTGGTGGTGATCCACCATGACCGCAGGCTCAATCCCGACCTCGCGCGCGGGCCCGACGGCCGCTGGGTCGCCGCGCCGGCGCGGCTCCTCCGCGAGCTGGGGTTCGATGAATTGCAGCGCTACGACGTCGGCCGCATCCGCCCGGGTTCGGAATACGCGCACCGCTTCCCGCAGCAGCAGCCGATCGACGGCGCCCGCATTCCCGCCCTGGGCGAGCTCCTCGAGCGCTACCGGACCGGGAGCGTACGCTTCAACATCGAGCTGAAATTGCTTCCGCAGGCGGCCGACGAAACCCTGCCGCCTGAGCCGTTCGTCGGGGCGGTGGTGGCAGTGCTGCGCAAGGCCGGCATGGAAGCGCGCTGCACCCTTCAGAGCTTCGACTGGCGAGCGGTCAAGGTGGCCGAGCGCGAAGCGCCCGAGATCGCCACCGCCTACCTGACCGAGGCGTCGGACTCCGATCCGCGCAAGGTCGCCGCCGCAGGTGCGCGCACGTGGTCCCCGGACTTTCGGGCGCTGATCCCGGAGACCTGCGCTGCCGCGCGCGGCCTCGGACTGAGGGTGATTCCCTGGACCGTCAACGAGCCCGGCGATATCCGGCGAGTGCTCGGGCTCGGCGTGGACGGCATCATCAGCGACTACCCCGACAGGGTGCAGCAAGCGCTTGGATTCGAAAGCGATCAGATTCGAAAGCGATCACCGTGATGATTCCGCGCACGGTATCCTGAGCCCGGATGCCGCCGGTCACGCTCAACCTGATCATCGCCAACGTGGCGGTGTTCCTGCTGGAGGCAGCCGGGATGCCGCTCTTCGAGTGGTTCGCGCTTTGGCCGCCGCACGGCTCGTTGTCGCAGGCGCCCGACTTCGCGCCTTGGCAGCTCGTCACCTACAGCTTCCTGCACGGCAACGTCCCGCATATCTTCTTCAACATGTTCGCGCTGTACATGTTCGGCTCGGAAGTGGAGCGGCTCTTCGGGTCGCGCTTCTTCACCGCGTACTATTTCGTGAGCGTGCTCGCGGCGGCGATCTGCCACCTCGTGGTCACCACCTGGATGGGCGCGGAGCCGGCGCCGACGGTCGGCGCCTCGGGCGGCATTTACGGCGTGCTCCTCGCCTACGGCCTGTACTTCCCCCACCGCCGGGTAATGCTGCTCATTCCGCCGATTCCCATGAGCGCGCGCATGCTCGTAGTCGTGTATGCCGTGCTGGAGCTGGTCCTCGGCGTAACCGGCACCGCCGCCGGCGTCGCCCACTTCGCGCACCTGGGCGGGATGCTCGGGGGCTATCTTATGATCCGTTACCGCCGCGGCTTCAGGAACTGAAAATGAAAGACCCCAAAGTCATTGCCCTCGAAGAGCATTACTACGATCCCGAGGTCGCGAAGCACTTCCAGCAGGGCGGCCCCGAAAGCCGGCTGCCCGAGCTGCGCAACCGGCTCTTCGACGTCGGCGAGGGACGCATCCGCGAGATGGACGAGGCGGGCATCGACGTGCAGGTGCTCTCCCATGCGGCGCCGGCGACGCAGCGCATGGACGCCGAGACCGCCGTGCCGCTCGCGCGCAAGGCGAACGACCGGCTGCTCGAAATCATCCGCGCTTCGAACGGAAGGTTCGAGGGCTTCGCCGCGCTGCCCACCGCCGATCCTGCGCGCGCCGCGGAGGAGCTCGAGCGCACCGTGACGCGAATGGGATTCAAGGGCGCGATGATCCACGGCCTGTCGAATGGACAGTGGCTGGACGACAAGCGGTTCTGGCCGATATTCGAGCGCGCGCAGGCGCTCGACGTCCCGGTCTACATGCATCCCGCGATCCCGCATCCCGCCGTGGCCGAGGTTTATTACAAGGACTACCTCAAGGAGTTCCCCGCGTTCCTCACAGCGGGCTGGGGCTTCACCGTCGAGACCGCGACCCAGGCGATCCGCATGGTCCTCTCTGGCATGTTCGAAGCCTACCCGCGGCTGAAAATCATCCTGGGCCATCTCGGCGAGGGGCTGCCGTTCTCGCTCTGGCGCATCGACATGACCCTCGCACGCCAAGGCAACCGCGGCGCGTCCTTCCGCGATACTTTCCGCGAGCACTTCTGGATTACCACCAGCGGCAACTTCTCGACCGCAGCGCTGTTGTGCTCGGTGATGGAGATGGGCGCCGACCGGATCCTGTTCTCGGTCGACTATCCCTTCGTGCTCAACCCCCCGGGCATGAAATGGATGCAGGACATTCCGTTCGGGGCGCAGGACCGCGCCAAGATCTACGGCGGCAACGCGCAGCGGCTGCTCCGGCTCTAGCTTGGGAATGTAGCTTGCAGCACAGCCTTTCGCAGGACAGCTTGCGAAAAGGATATGCCCATGCTCAGACCGGTCTTCGCAGCATTCGCCGCCCTCGCGCTCGGCACCGCCGCCTTCGCGCAAACAACGACCAGTGCAGCCTTGTCGCCCTCCACGCAGCAGGTGCAGCTCGTCGCGCCTCAGCTCGTTGCGTTCGCCGGCTCGACCGGCAACTTCGAGAGTCTGGTATCCGGCCTCACCACAGGAGCCGCCGTGACGCTCACCAGCGTGGGCGCGGATGGATCGCTCCAGATCGTCACCTTCACTCCGGTCACCGCCGTGTCGCCAGGCGATGCAGCGCGTCTTCTCGAAACGGCGCGTCAGAATCTCATCTCGCGTGGCATCGCCGCGCCGACGGGTACACAGCTCGCCGCCTCGCTCATGGGCGGAACAATCAGTACCGCTTCCGGCACGAGCGCGCTCACCGGCGTGCTCACGGGGACGACGAGCTCGCCTACGCCGGTCGCAGTGCGCAACGACAGCGTCGCCCTGCAGAACGGCGCGGCGAACTCGAGCATTTCTCCGGCGCAGCTCGCCGCCGTGCGCAACGCCCTCGCCACCGGGACCGGCGTCACGCTCAACATGGGAAGCGGCGCCACGACGCAGAACGTGGTGTTTTCCCCCACCGGAGTTCGCCTGAGCGACTTCGAGGTAAACCAGGCGCTGCAACTCGCCGGCACGCTGCTCGCCCAGCAGGGTGTGCTCAATCCGACCGCCGACCAGCTCCGCGTGGCGCTCTTCGGCGGCACGCTCGTCGGCACGAACGGCGCCACCTTCCCGCTTCAAGGCGTGCTTCAGGGCCAGCTGACCAACACCAGCAACTCGTCGCTCACCGGGACCAGCAACTCCCCTGCCGCAAGCACCAGCAGCTCGCCCGTCGCCGGCACCAGCAATTCACCCTTCGCCACAACCCCGGGCGCTTCCTCGGCTGGCGGGACGACGACGACAGCGCCGTTGGTACCTCGTGGGGCCGCCGCGCCGGCGCGCCGTTAACCCGGCATTCGCCTCCTGGTGCGGCCTCTATGCGCCGGCCGGCACTCCCGGCCCGGTGCTGCGCCGGCTGCAAGCAGCGGCGGCGAGAGGTCTTGCAAAACCGGAGACCCGGGAAAAAATTGCAGCGCAGGGAATGGACGCGACGCCATCGGCTTCGCCGGAATAGGTCGGCACGTAGTTTGCAAGCAGCGCCCTGTATGGGCAGCGTCCTCTATCTCCACCGGGGCGTGCAGCGCGAGGCCGCATCCCCTACCGCAGAGGCCCAGCGACCCGAAAGCATCCTCCGGCCGGGCCACAATGCTTTCGCGATCGCACGCGCCGAGCGCCTCTCCGTGCTGGTTGACGCGGAGGTGTACTTCCGCGCGTTCCACCAGGCGGCCTTGCAGGCAAAGCGCTCGATCACGATTCTCGGTTGGGACTTCAACAGCCAGACGCGACTGCACTTCGACCCGGTGCCCGAGGGCGGCCCGCCGGCGCTCCTGGGAGATTTTCTCAACTACCTAGTGCGGCGCAAGCGCGGGCTGCACGTCAACGTGCTGAATTGGGACTACCCGATGGTGTTCGGCGCGGACCGAGAATTCCCGCCGCTGTACGGCTTCGGCTGGAAGCCTTCGCGCCGTGTGCGCCTCAGATACGACGACACTCATCCCGTGGCGGGCTCGCAGCATCAGAAGATCATCGTGATCGACGACGCGCTCGCGTTCGTCGGCGGTATCGACCTCACCGTCCGGCGCTGGGACTCGAGCGAGCACACGCCCGACGATCCGCGTCGCGTCGCGTACGGCAAGCCCTATCCGCCGTTCCACGACCTCATGGTGGCGCTCGACGGGGAGGCGGCGCAGGCGCTTGCGCAGATCGCGCGCGAGCGCTGGCACCTCGCGACCGGACGCACGCTGAAAGCGGTGGCGGTGGAGAACGACCCTTGGCCGCCGGCGCTCGAGCCCGATCTGCGCGGCGTGGAGGTCGGCATCGCGCGCACCATGCCGCCGCGCGGCGATGCCGCAGCGGTGCGCGAAGTCGAGAAGCTCTACCTCGACATGATCGCGAGCGCGCG
>JBJMWH010000389.1:0-6264 GCA_045810245.1 Burkholderiales bacterium
CGAGCGCCATCGCCTGACTCACGCCTACCTCGTGCCGACCATGTACGTGCGATTGCTCCGCCTGCCCGAGGACGTGAAGCGCCGCTACGACCTGTCCTCGATGCGCTTCGTCGCCTCCACCGGCTCGCCCTGCCCCGCCGAAGTGAAGCGGGCGATGATCGACTGGTGGGGGCCGGTGTTCAACGAAAGCTACGCAGCGAGCGAGCTCGGCTACGTCACTTCGATCAGCTCGCAGGAGGCGCTGCGCAAGCCCGGCGCCGCGGGACGTCCGGTCGGGCAGGCGCGGATCCGCATCCTCGACGAGGGCGGCCGCGAACTGCCACAGGGTCAGGTGGGACTCATCTATGCCCGCCAGCCCGCGTATCCGGACTTCACGTATAACAACAATCCCGAGGCGCGGCGAACGATCGAGCGCGACGGCCTGCTCTCGCTCGGCGACATGGGCTTCATCGACGATGACGGTTACCTCTATGTCTGCGACCGCGCCTCCGACATGGTGATCTCCGGCGGCGTGAACATCTAGCCGGCCGAGATCGAGGCCGTGCTCACCCTCATGCCAGGCGTGCGCGACTGCGCGGTGTTCGGCATTCCGGACGAGGAATTCGGCGAAGCGCTCGCCGCGGCGGTGCAGACTGAAACGGGTTCGATTCTTAAAGCCGAGGACGTGAGGCGCTATCTCCAGGAAAGGATTGCAAACTACAAGGTGCCGCGCGTGGTCACGTTCCACGAAGAGCTGCCGCGCGAGGAAAGCGGCAAGATCTTCAAGCGGCGCCTGCGGGCGCCCTATTGGGAAAACACGGGGCGCCGGATCTAGAGCGTGGCACCGCCGAGGAAGAGCTGGCCGACCCGCGGGTCGGCGAGCAGGTCGCGCGAGCGTCCCTGCATGCGCACGCGGCCGAGCTCCAGCACCACGCCGAATTCCGAGATCTCGAGCGCGCGCTTCGCGTTCTGCTCCACCATGAGGATCGAGACGCCCTGGCCGCGAAGTCCCTGCAGGATCTCGAAGGTCTCGCCCACGAGCAGCGGCGACAGGCCGATCGACGGCTCGTCGATCAGCATGAGCTTGGGATCGAGCAGCAGGCCGCGGGCGATCTCGAGCAGCTTCTGCTGGCCGCCGGAAAGCGTCGAGGCCTGGGCGCGCGCCTTCTCGCGCAGCATCGGAAAGCGCTGGAGCATCGCCTCGACGCGGCCCGCAGCGTCGGCCTCGCGCCCCGCCGCGGTCAAGCCGAGCTCGAGGTTGTGCAGCACGCTGAGCTCCGGAAACACGTTGCGCCCCTGCGGTACGTAGGTGATGCCGAGCTCGAGCAGGCGGCGCGGCGCGCCATTCGTGATGTCGCGGCCGTCGAAGAAGATTCGGCCGCGCCGCACCGGCAGCAGCCCGAACACCGCCTTGAAGACGGTGGACTTGCCGGCGCCGTTGGGGCCGATGATGGTGGTGATCGCCGCGCGCGCCACCTTGAAGGTGGTCTCGTTGAGAACGGTCAGCCCGCCGTAGCCGGCGACCACGTCCTCGAGCAGGAGGATCGGGTCTGCCGTTTCTACCGCTCGGTTATCCACCGAGGTAGGCCTCGATCACCTGCGGATTGCCGCGGATCTCGTCCGGCGTGCCCTCGGCGATGATGCGGCCCTCGGCGAGCACCAGGACGCGGGTGCACAGCGACATGACGAATTCCATGTTGTGCTCGATGACGACGAAGGTGGCGCGTTCCTTCGCGTTGATCTCGCGCAGGCGCTCGCGCAGCCCGGCGAGCATCGTCGGATTGACGCCGCCGGCGGGCTCGTCGAGCAGCACGAGGCGCGGCCCGGCCATGAACGCCATCGCCACGTCGAGCAGCTTCTGCTGGCCGTAGCTCAGCGCGCCGGCCTTCTCCCCGGCCAGCTGCGCCAGCCGGAAGAACTCGATCATGCGCTCGGCGGCGCTGCCTAGGCCGGCGTCGCGGCGTCCGACCAGGCGCGACCACATCGAGCCGCGGTGCTCCTGCCCGGCGAGGACCAGGTTCTCGCGCACCGTCAGCTGGGGGAATACCTGCAGCAGCTGGAAGGTGCGGCCGACGCCGAGCCGGTTGAGCTGGCAGGGCCGCATCCCGGTGATGGCGCGCCCATCGATGCGCACTTCGCCGGCGGAGGGCGGCAGCTGGCCGAGGATGCAGTTGAACAGCGTCGACTTGCCGGAGCCGTTCGGCCCGATCAGGCCGAGGATCTCGCCTTCGCGCACGTCGAAGGAGACGCCGTCCACGGCGCGGATGCCGCCGAACGACTTCGCCAGGTCGTGCACCTCGAGGACCGCGCTCGACGGCGCATTCATCCGAACTTCCTTCTTGCGCGCTCTACGAGTCCAAGCAGTCCCGAGGGGCAGAAAGCCATGAGCACCATCACCGCGATGGCGTAGAAGATGAGGTACAGCCCCTCGCTGCCAAAGCGCATCCATTCGGGCAGCAGCACCGAGACCGCGGCACCGAGGAACGGGCCGAGGAAGTAGCCCGAGCCGCCGACCATCACCATCAGGAGAAGGTTCAGGGACAGGTTGAGGTTGAACGCATTCGGTTCAACGAACTGGACCAGCGGCGCGTACAACACTCCCGCGATTCCGCCCAGCGCGGACCCCATGGCGAACGCCATCAGCGTGTAGCGCCGGGTGTCGACGCCGAGCGAGTCGGCGCGGATCGCGTTCTCGCGCAGCGCCGTGAACGCGCGTCCCCACGGCGAGCGCACCAGCCACCACGTCGCCGCAGAAACCAGCGCGAGCACGCCCAGGCAGAAGAAGTAATACCTGGTAGCCGCCTGGGTCGCCCAGCCGAGCAGCACCGGCCGCGGAATGCCGGAGATGCCGTAGACGCCTTTGGTGAGCCATTCCTCGTTGCGCAGCATCAGGAAGACGAGGGTCGCGAACGCAAGGGTGACGAAGGCGAGATAGTGGTGCTGCACGCGCAACGCCGGGTAACCGAGCACCCAGCCGATCGCCAGACTGAGCGCGATCGCCAGCAGGAAAGCCGACCACAGCGGCCAGCCCGCCGTGGTGAGCAGCGCCGCGACGTAGGCGCCGATGCCGACGAACGAGCCCTGCGCAAGCGAGATCTGGCCCGCGTAGCCGAGCGTAAGATTCAGGCCGATCGCGGCGATGGTCATCACGACCCAAAGGCTGAGCAGATAGATCCCGTACGGTTTCAGGAAAAACGGCGCCGCGATCAGCACGACCAGAAGCAGCGGGAGGAAAAGCTTCCTCACACCGTCCTCTCCTCTGCGCGGCCGAGCAGCCCCTGCGGCCGCCACAGGATCACCGCGATCAGCAGGAACAGCGGGATCGCGGCGCGGTACTGCGACGACCAGTAGGCGGCGACGAAGTTGTCGATGATGCCGAGCAGCAGGCCGCCGACGATCGCGCCGCGCACCTGGTTGAAGCCGCCGACTATAGCGGCGACAAACGCAGCGAGCCCCAGTAGTTCACCATTGGTGAACTTGGCGAGGTAGATCGGGCTGACCAGGAAAGAGGCGAGCGCCACGAGCGCGGCGTTGATGAGGAAGGTGTAGAGGATCATGCGCTCGACCGGGATGCCGAGCACGCGGGCGAGCTGCGGGTTCTGCGCGGTGGCCTGCATCTGCCGGCCGGTGCGCGTGGCGCCGAGAAAATACTGCAGCGACGCGACGGCGACGAGCGCCACCGCGATGATCACCAGGCTCTGCGCGGAGATGACCGCGCCGCCGATCGATACGTTGGAGGTTGGCCATACGCCCGGGAACCCCTGCGCCTCGGCGGAGTAGAACTCCTTGACGCCCTCCTTGAAGAGGATGGCGAGGCCCAGGGTCGAGATGACGAGCGGCAGGACGCCGTGGCGCAGGATCGGGTCGACCACCAGGCGCTTGAACAGCAGCCCGAGCACGAGGAGCGCGACGAGCAGGCCGACCAGCAGCGCTGCCGGGAAGGGGAGGCCGCCGAACTTCATCGCCGCCAGCACGAAGAAGGCCGGCAGCATGAAGAACTCGCCCTGCGCGAAGTTGATGGTCTGCGAGGTCTGCCACAGCAGCACGAAGCCGACCGCGACGAGCGCGTAGATGCCGCCCGTCGCGATGCCGGCGACCGCGAGCTGCAGGAAGTCGGCCAGGACTACTTGCCCAAATTAGCTACTTGCTCACCCGCTACTTACCGAGCTTCGGCACGATCTCGACGACCTTCTGCTTGCCGTCGACTACCTCAACCAGGAAGCTGATGCGGTCGATGTCGCCCTTCGCGTCCCAAGTGGTCTCGATCAGGATGCCCGGCTCCTGCTGCGGCGTGATGGTCAGGCCGTGCATCAGCTTGGCGAGCGCCTTGCTGTCGAACTTGCCCATCTTCTCGGTCGCGTGCTTGACCGCGTACACCGCGGTGTAGCCCTTGATGCCGTTGTGGTCGGGCAGGTACTTGAAGCGCTTCTGGAACTTGTCGCGGAACTCGAGCACCGCCGGGATCGGCGCGTCGGCGGTCAGGCCGACGTGCCCTTTCACGCCGTTGGCCGTGTCGCCGGCGAGCTCGATCACCTTCTGGCTGATGACGTTGGTCTCGCCGATGATCGGCGTCTTCACGCCCTGCTTGCGCGCCTCGCGCAGCACGCGCGCGCACTCCTCCTCGTTGGTGTAGATGAAGATGGCGTCGGCGTTCGCCGCCTTCAGCTTGACGATGTCGGCGGCGAAGTCCACCTGGCCGGACTCGGTCGACACGTCGGCGACGATCTTGATGTTGCGCGCCGCCATCTCCTTGAAGAACACGTCGCGTCCGCCCTTGCCGTAATCGTTGTTCACCCACAGGAAGGCCACCGTCTTCGCCTTGAGGCTTTGGGCGACGAAGATCGCCATCTTCGGCATGCTCATCTGCTGCCCGAACGAGGTGCGGAAGATGTAGTCGTTGCCCATCTGGGTGATCTCGGCCGCTTCCGCGCCGGTCATCTGCGGGATCTCGGCCTGCTGGGCGAGGATCATGTTCACCTTCACCGAGCCGGAGAACACCGGGCCGAGGATCACATACGGATTGCCGTCGATCGCCTTCTGTACCTGGGCGCGCGAGATGCCGGCGTTGCTCTGCGTATCGCTCACCGGCGCGTTGATCCTGCGCTTGAGGATGCCGCCCTTCGCGTTGATCTCGTCGATCGCCATCAGCGCGCCGTCGCGGAAGTTGGTGCCCGACACCGCGCCGTTGCCCGATACCTCGATCACGATCGGCATGAACACCGTCTGCTGCGCCTGGGCGCAGAACGTAATGCTTGCTGCGAGTGCTCCAATCCAATGTGCTTTCACGTCCCCCTCCTCTAGAGTCCCTCGAATTGCAGGATGTTAAGACCCGCGTTCTGGTCCGTCAGGTACATGAGCCCGTTGCGGTCCACATAGCAATCGGCCGTCTGCAGCACCTGCGGCCGGTTCGGCCGCGGATCCACCATCTTCGCCGGATCGGGCGGCACGTAGAACGCGATTTCTTTCGGCCGCGACTGGTCCGCGATGTCGTAGACCCGCACGCCCGCGTTGTAGTAGGTGGCGAAGATGAGCTTCGAGCTCTGGAATGCGCCCGGCCGGTTCTCGTGCAGGTTATGCGGGCCGAAAAACCCGCCCTTCGCGCAGTAGTCGGCTTCGCCGGGCTCGGGGAACGACGCGATGAGCGCCGGGTTGGACGGCTCGCGCACGTCGTAGGTCCAGATGTGGCGCCGCCCTTCCTTGCAGTTGGCGAAGGTGGGCTCGTCGGCGAGGACCAGCAGTTTGCGCTCCGGCAGGGGTAGCGGCGAATGCGTGCCGCCACCGCCCGGCTGCGGGGTGCGGTGTACGAGGATCCTCGGGCGCGCCGGGTCTGCGACGTCCATCACCGTAAGGCCGCCGTCGCGCCAGGCGCCGTAAGCGATGTTGCCGTCGACCAGCGCGTGGTGCAGCGCATAACGCTTGCCGGCAGGCCAGGCCGGCGTTTCGCCGCCGGCGCGCCACATGCCCGGAAGCCAGCAACGGCCGACAAGCTGCGGCTTGCTCGGCTTCGACATGTCGATGATCGCGAGGATGTGATCGGTGAAATCGGCGAAGTGGATCGAGGCATAGGCATAGCGCCCGCCGACATACCAGATGCGGTGCGGCCCAATTCCTTCTATCGGTAGGAAGCCGATTTCGCGCGGTTTCTCAGCTTTGGAAATATCGTAGACCCGGATGCCGGCGGTGAACTCGATGCCGGTCCCCTTAAGCCGGTCGGCCGGCGAGCCGCCGAAGTAGGTTTTGTCGCTCTGCTGGAATTGCTGCATCGTCCACACGCTCGGCGCGTTG
>JBJMWH010000390.1:0-2761 GCA_045810245.1 Burkholderiales bacterium
CGTGCGCCGAGGGCAGCAGCTGGCCCGGCGGCTTCCGCCGCAGCACGAAGCGGCGGCCGTCGGCAGAGTTGATCAGGTAGGTGGGGTTCGACTGCCCGCCTTTGAATTGCTGTACCCCCACCGGGGAAAGAAAACCTTCTATTTTCGTTTTTAGGAACGATTCAAGTGCCGCCGCGTCGATCCGGTGGCGCTCCTCGACGGGCTTCGTGCCGATGAACTGCTCGAACATGCCGGGGCAAGCTTAACCTACAATCCCCGAGGAATGAGCACGCGCTTCCAGGTGGCGCATCTCGCCGACGCGAAGTTCTCGCGCCGCGGGTTGCGCGGCTATTTCGAATACCGCGACCTCGGCATCAAGCGCGCGACGCGGGGCAAGGTGGTGGCGCACATCATCCGGGCGCGGGCGCAGAAGGCGCCGCACGGCGAGTGGCACGCTCACGACTGCGAGCTGCAGTTCGTGTACGTGCTGAAAGGCTGGGCGCTGTTCGAGTACGAAGGCGTCGGCAGGGTGATGATGAAGGCGGGCAGCTGCTTCTATCAGCCGCCCGGCATCCGCCACCGCGAGATCCGCCACTCGAAGAATCTCGAGCTCATCGAAATCGTGGCGCCGGCGAACTTCAAGACCCGGGCCTTACCTGAAGCCAGAAGGTCACCGGCCCGTCGTTCACGAGGCTGACGCGCATTTCGGCGCCGAAGCGTCCGGTCTCCACGCGCGCCTGGCGGCGCGCCGCCTCGACGAAGCATTCGAAGAGGCGCTTGCCTTGCAGCGGCGGCGCTCCGCTCGAGAAGCTCGGGCGCGTGCCCTTGCGCGTGTCGGCGACCAGCGTGAATTGCGGCACCGCGAGCAGCGCGCCGCCCGCCTCCACCAGCGAGACGTTCATGCGGCCCTGTGCGTCGGGAAAGATGCGGTAGCCGAGCACCCGCTCGGCGAGGCGTTCGGCCTGCGCCTCGCCGTCGTCGCGCTCGACGCCCACCAGCGCGAGGATACCGGCGCCGATCATGCCCACGCTCTCGCCTCCGACCGCCACGCTGGCTTCGGCCACGCGCTGGATCAGAGCGATCACGCGATGATGTCTGGGATGAGCCGGGTGCGCAGGCGCGCGATCTGGTCCTTGAGCAGGAGCTTGCGCTTCTTGAGGCGCTGGAGCTGCAGGCGATCCTGGCCAGGATCGAGCGCGAGGCGGTCGATCACGTCGTCCAGGTCGTGATGCTCGATCTCGAGCGCCTGGAGCCGCAGCTGGATCTGCGAGCGCTCTTCTTCGCTGAGAGGAAAGTCGGTCACCCGGATCCGTCACGCTCCGTGAAAGTCCCGATCGGGTCTTCCATGCTATCGCTATGTCAGTAGGCCGTCGAGCCCTCGTGGCCCCCGGACCCCAAGTGTGTTGAACTAGCGCCAACCCAATCTGGCGAAGCGCGCGATGCCCAAGCTCCTGGCCTATCTTCCCTGCGAGAAAGTGGTCATCGAGGAAGAGTCGAAGAACATCTCGGTGCTGTCGATCCTCGAGACCGTCAACGTCACCCTTGCCCACGGCGCCCCGGCCCCGGCGCAAAACGCCTCCATCGGCATGGCGTGGGCGATCTTCACGCTGTGGCAGAAGGAAAGGGGCGAGTCCGGCGAGTTCGAGTCGAAGTCGGTGTTCGTATCCCCCGGCGGGGAGCTGCTTGCGGAGACGCCGGCCGCGAAGCTTGGCTTCGGCACCAATACGCGCCAGCAGGTGGTCAACCGGATGGCGAGCTTCCCGGTCTGGACGCCCGGGCCGTGTCAGCTCAAGCTCATGGTGAAGACCGCCCGCCATACGGACTACCGCGAGCTCGCCAATGTGGTGATCGCGCTTCGCCACACCTGGACCTGATCGCAAATGCGGATCGTGAGCTGGAATGTGCAGTGGTGCCGCGGCGTCGACCGGGTCGTCGACCCGGTGCGCATCGCCTCGGAGCTGCGGCGCATCGCCGACCCCGACGTCGCCTGCCTTCAGGAGATCGCCTCGGGATTCGCCGACCTGCCCGGAAGCCGCGGCGAGGACCAGCCCGCCGCGCTCGGGCGCGAGCTGCCGGATCACGAGACAGTCGTCGCCTGGGGCGTCGACGTTGCCGGCGGCGCTGGCACGCGAAAGCGTTTCGGCAACATGATCCTGTCGCGCCCGCCGCTGGGTCGCGTGCGGCGGCATTCCCTCCCCTGGCCGGCTTCGCCAAAGGCTCCGAGCATGCCGCGCGTCGCGGTCGAAGCGATCCTGGAAGCGCCTTTCGGTCCGCTGCGAGTGTTGTGCACGCACCTCGAGTACTACAGTGCCGAGCACCGCGCGGCCCAAATCGCCCGGATCGCGCAGCTTTGCCTCGAATGGCTCGGCGAGCGCAGGCGCGTCGATGAGGCGGGGCCGTTCCGCTCGCAGCCGAGCCCGGCGAGCACGATCGTCTGCGGCGATTTCAACCTGGCCCCCAACGATCCGCAGCACCAGCAAATCCTCGACATCGGTTTCGTCGATGCGTGGGAGGCGCTGCATCCTTCCGTACCCCACCCAGCCACGTTCAAGGTCCACGAGCACGACGCGGGCGAGTCGCCCTACTGCTGCGACTTCGCCTTCGTGACGCCCGAGCTCGTGCCTCGGTTGCGCTCGATCCGCATCGACGCGGACAACCGCGCCTCGGACCATCAACCGCTTATACTGGAGCTGGCATGACCAGGGTCAAAGTCGCGAAGCTGGCGCCCGCCCTCGGCGCGGAAGTGACCGGTGTGGATCTTTCGCAGCCGATCGACGCGGCT
>JBJMWH010000391.1:0-6123 GCA_045810245.1 Burkholderiales bacterium
AATCAAGAGTCTGCGTGACCCTTGAGGGCATTCTGCCATAACTGCCAGCGCTTTTCCAAACCGGCAAAAGCGGCTGGCCGCAAGCGAGCGTCGACCACGCGCGCTTCGCCATTCACCCAGACGTGCGTGACATGCTCGCGCCCCGCTGCGTAGACAAGGTGGGAGACCGGGTCGTAGCAGGGCGCGAGCTCGGGTCCGCGCAGCGCGACGGCGACGAGGTCGGCGGCCTTCCCGGGCGCGATGGAGCCCGCGAGCGCCCCGATCCCGAGTGCTTGAGCGCCGCCCAGCGTCGCGGCGCGGAGCGCCGCGTGCGCGGGCAAGGCCTGCGCATCGCCGGCGACCGCCTTGGCGAGCAGCGCAGCGGTGCGCATCTCCTGGAGGAGGTCGAGCCGGTTGTTGCTCGCCGCGCCGTCGGTGCCGAGGCACAGGTTCGCGCCCGCCTGGCGCAGCGCCTCGACCGGCGCGAAGCCGCTCGCGAGCTTGAGGTTGGACGAAGGACAGTGCGCGATCGACGCGGCGTGGCTGCCCAGAAGATCGATCTCCTGCTTGTCCAGATGCACCGCGTGCGCCGCGATGAGACCCGGCCCGAGCAGGCCGAGACGCCGCAGCCGCTCGAGCGGCCGCACGCCGTGCTCGGCGAGCGAGCGCCGGTTCTCGTCCTCGGTCTCGGCGAGGTGCACATGGACCGGCAGGTCGAGCTCGGCGGCGAGCTTCGCCACCTGCCGGAAGCTCGCGTCGGACACGGTGTAGGGCGCGTGCGGGGCCAGGCAGAACGACAGCAGCGGGTCCTCGCCCTCGCGGTCGCGCAGCGCGAGGCCCTTTCGCAGATAGTCGGCGGCGTCCGAGGCGTAGGCCGAGGGAAACTCGAACACGATGATTCCCAGCGCGACGCGCATCCCGGCGCCGCGCGCGGCCTCGAGCGAGGCCTCGGGGAAGAAATACATGTCGTTGAAGCAGGTGATCCCGCCGCGCAGCATCTCGGCGCAGGCGAGGAGGGTGCCGTCGCGCACCATCGCGGGAGAAACATGCTTGCTTTCGGCGGGCCAGATGTGGTCCTCCAGCCAGCGCATGAGCGGCAGGTCGTCCGCGAGCCCGCGCATGAGCGACATCGCGGCGTGCGTATGCGCGTTCACGAGCCCGGGAATGAGCACGTGATCCGGCAGATCGAGCGCCTCATATGAAGCAAAGCGGCCGGCCGCTTCCGCCCGCGGAAGCAGCGCTTCGATACGCCCGTCGCGCACCGCGACGACGTGACGCTCGAGGACCTGGCCGGGTGGGTCGACAGGCACGATCCACCGCGGCTGGAGAAGGAAACGGCTCATAAACGAAAAGGCCCCGTATCGGGGCCTCGAAGTCTAACGCCCGGCGAAGCCCCTAGCGCGGCATGCCTTTCAGCTCCACCACGACGCGCCGGTTGGGCGCGAGGCACTCGATCAGCGCTTTGCGGTCGGCCTTGCCCCCGGTCTTGTCGGGGCAGGACTTCACCTGACTGGTCTTGCCCGAGCCGAGGGTCTCGATCTTCGACGCGTCGAAGCCCTTGGAGACGAGGTAGGCGCGGACCGCGTCGGCGCGTTTCTCGGACAGCTTCTGGTTGTACTGCGCCGAGCCCAGCCGGTCGGCATGGCCGTCGACGTGCACGAGCGCGATCGAGGCGAACTCCTTGGCGCGGTTCACGACCTCGTTGTCGAGCTTCGCGCGGGCGTCCGGCGTGAGCGTTGCCTGGTTGAACTCGAACAGACCGGTGGAGGTGACCGAGATCACCGCCGGCTTCTTGGGCGGCTCGGGCTTCGCCACGGGCTTGGACGCGGGCGCCGGCGCCGGAGTCGGCGTAGCGACCGGCGCCGGAGGCGGGGCGGGTTTCGCGGCGGGCTCGGGAGCCGGCGCGGGCTTCTCGGGCTCGCTGGCACAGCCAGCGAGCAGAAAGCCGAACGCGACCAGCATTGCGGATGCGGTTTTCACGTGGCGCCTCCCTTCTGTTTTTGGTTCGCCGCGGGGCTCCGAATTTAACCACGGCGGATAGACGGAATACAAGCGTTATCCGCCGAAAACGCGGGGCGTTTTGCGAGGGAAAACCGATGCTTGCATGATAAAATTCGAAGCTCCCGCCGATGGAAAATTTCGCCAAGGAAACGCTGCCGATCTCCCTCGAAGAGGAGATGCGGCGCTCGTACCTCGATTACGCCATGAGCGTGATCGTGGGCCGTGCCCTCCCCGACGTGCGCGACGGCCTGAAGCCGGTGCACCGCCGGGTGATCTTCGCGATGCACGAGGCCAACAACGTCTGGAACCGCCCCTATGTGAAGTGCGCGCGCATCGTCGGCGACGTGCTGGGCAAGTACCACCCGCACGGCGACTCGGCCACCTACGAGGCGCTGGTGCGCATGGCGCAGGACTTCTCGATGCGCTACACCCTGATCGATGGTCAGGGCAACTTCGGCTCGGTAGACGGCGACGCCGCCGCGGCCTACCGCTACACCGAGTGCCGCCTCGAGAAGCTCTCTTCGGAGCTGGTCGCGGACATCGACAAGGAAACGGTCGACTTCACGCCGAATTACGACGGCAAGGAGCTCGAGCCGTCGGTGCTGCCCACGCGCGTGCCGAACCTGCTGGTGAATGGCTCTTCCGGCATCGCCGTCGGCATGGCGACCAACATCCCGCCGCACAGCCTGGCCGAGGTGGTCGACGCCTGCCTGCACCTGCTCGCGACGCCGCACTGCGCGATCGAAGATCTCATCAAGCGCATGCCCGCGCCCGACTTCCCCACCGCGGGGTTCATCTATGGCCTGTCCGGCGCGCACGAGGGCTATCGCACCGGGCGCGGGCGCGTGGTGATGCGCGCGCGCACCCATTTCGAGGAATTCGGCAAGGGCGATCGCACGGCGATCATCGTCGACGAGCTGCCCTACCAGGTGAACAAGAAGACGCTGCTCGAGAAGATCGCCGAGCTGGTCACCGATAAGCGCCTGGAGGGCATCTCGGACTTGCGCGACGAGTCCGACAAGTCCGGCATGCGCATGGTGATCGAGCTCAAGCGCGGCGAGCTGCCCGAGGTGGTGCTGAACAACCTCTTCAAGATGACGCAGCTGCAGGACACCTTCCACATGAACATGGTGGCGCTGGTCGACGGCCAGCCGCGCGTGCTCAACCTGAAGGACCTGATCGAGGCGTTCATCTCGCACCGCCGCGAAGTGGTCACGCGGCGCACCGTGTTCGATCTGCGCAAGGCGCGCGAGCGGGGCCATGTTCTCGAGGGTCTCGCCGTGGCGCTGTCGAATGTCGACGAGGTGATCGAGCTCGTCAAGAAGGCGCCCAGCCCCGCCGAGGCCAAGCGCGCCTTGATGGGGCGCCCCTGGAAGTCCGACCTGGTGGCCCAGCTGGTGGGGAATGCCAATGCCGCCCAATTCCGGCCGCAGGGGCTCGCCGCGCAATTCGGCGTGAAGGACGACGGCTATCACCTGTCGGACGAGCAGGCGCAGGCGATCATCGACCTGCAGCTGCGCCGCCTCACCGGCCTGGAGCAGGACAAGATCCGCGACGAGTACCGCGACGTCATCGAGACCATCCGCGACCTGCTCGACATCCTCGCCAAGCCGGCGCGCATCGTGAAGATCATCGCCGACGAGCTTGCGGCCCTGAAGGAAACCTTCGGCGACAAGCGCAAAAGCGAAATCGTCACCGTGGCCGAGGACATCTCGGTCGAGGACCTGATCGCCCCGCAGGACATGGTGGTCACCTTCTCGCACGGCGGCTACGTGAAGTCGCAGCCGCTCGCCGATTACAGGGCGCAGAGGCGCGGCGGCCGCGGCAAGATGGCCACCACGATGAAGGAGGACGACTTCATCGAGCGGCTGTTCGTGGCCCACTCGCACGACTACCTGCTGTGCTTCTCCAACCGCGGCCGGCTCTACTGGCTCAAGGTGTACGAGGTGCCCGCGGGCAGCCGCTCGGCGCGCGGCAAGCCGATCGTCAACATGTTCCCGCTCGAGGAGAAGGAGAAGATCACCGCGGTCGTGCCGGTGAAGGAGTTCGACGAGAACCACTACGTTTTCATGGCGACCGCGCAGGGCACGGTGAAGAAAACCGCGCTCGACGAGTTCTCGCGCCCGCGCCCGAGCGGCATCATCGCGGTGGGTCTGGATGAAGGCGACTACCTCGTGGGCGTGGCGCTCACCGACGGCAAGTACGACGTGATGCTGTTCTCGTCCGACGGCAAGGGCGTGCGCTTCCCGGAGGCCGACGTGCGCCCGATGGGCCGCCAGGCGACCGGCGTGCGCGGCATGCGCCTCGCCGCGGAGCAGCGCGTGGTGTGCATGCTCGCGGCGAAGGACGAATCGCGCTCGGTGCTCACCGCGACGGAGAAGGGCTATGGCAAGCGCACGCCGATCGCCGAGTATCCGCGGCATGGCCGCGGCGGGCAGGGGGTGATCGCCATCCAGACCTCGGAGCGCAACGGCGCCGTCATCGGTGCGGTGCTGGTCGTGGAGGACGACGAGGTCATGCTGATCTCGACCGGCGGCGTCCTCATCCGCACCGCGGTGGCGCAGATCCGCGAAACCGGCCGCTCCGCGCAGGGCGTCACCCTGATCTCGCTCGACGAGGGCGAAAAGCTGGCAGGTCTGGAGCGCATCGAGGAGCGCGACGTCGCCGCGAACGGTAACGGCAACGGCCACGGTCCCGAGGGCGGCAACGGCGGACCCGCCTCCGACGGCGGCGACATCGAGCCCGAAGCGCCGACCCCGCCCTCACCGACCGTACACTGAACCGTAGTTATCTTTGGATGTTACGCATTTAATCCCAATGTCGCGCATTTTCAACTTCAGCGCGGGTCCCGCCATGCTTCCGGCCGAGGTGCTCGCGCGCGCCGGCGACGAAATGCTCGACTGGCACGGCAGCGGGATGTCGGTGATGGAGATGAGCCACCGTGGGCCCGAGTTCATCTCGATCGCCGCGGAGGCCGAGGCCGACCTGCGCAGCCTGGCCGCGATCCCGCAGAACTACAAGGTCCTTTTCCTGCAGGGCGGCGCGACGCTGCAGTTCGCGCAGGTGCCGATGAACCTGCTGCGCGGCAAGGCGAAGGCCGACTACGTGCTCACCGGCGAATGGTCGAAGAAGGCGATCAAAGAGGCGAAGAACCACTGCGACGTCGCGGTCGCGGCGAGCTCCGAGGACCGCAACTTCACCTACGCGCCCAAAGAGTGGCGCGTGCGTCCCGACGCGGCGTACGTCCATTACTGCTCGAACGAAACCATCGGCGGGGTTGAATTCCACTCTGTTCCCTATGTGGGAGAAGTACCGCTGGTCGCGGATGCATCCTCACATTTTCTGTCCCGTCCGCTTGAGGTGACGAAACACGGGCTGATCTACGCCGGCGCGCAGAAGAACGCCGGCCCCGCGGGCCTCACCTTCGTCATCGTGCGCGAAGATCTGATCGGCGCGGCGGCGAAGGGCACGCCCACGGTGATGGACTACAAGCTGCAGGCCGACGCCGATTCGATGCTGAACACCCCGGCGACCTACGCGATGTACGTCGGCGGGCTGGTGTTCAAGTGGATCAAGCAGCAGGGCGGCCTCGCCGCGCTCGAGCAAAAGAACATCGAAAAGGCGAAGCTTCTCTACGACTTCCTCGACTCGAGCGCCTTCTTCAGGAACCCGGTTGCGAAGCAAGACCGCTCGCGGATGAACGTACCTTTCACCCTCAAAAATGCCGAGCTCGATGCGGTTTTTCTCAAGGGCGCCGAGGAGCGCGGCATGGTGCAGCTCAAGGGCCACCGCTCGGTGGGCGGGATGCGCGCGTCGATCTACAACGCGATGCCGCTGGAAGGGGTCCGGTGCCTCGTCGAGTACATGAAAGATTTTGAAGCGCGTCATGCCTAAGGCGCGCCCCAAGAAATCCGAAATCCTCGTCATCAACAACGTCGCGCTGGTCGGCTTGCGGCGCTTTCCGCCCGAGCATTACACGGTGGTGAAGGAGGCGGCCGATCCCGACGCGATCGTGGTGCGCTCGCAAGACCTGCACCGCTACGAGTTCGGAGAATCGCTGCGCGCGGTCGGCCGCGCCGGGGCGGGCGTCAACAACATCCCGGTCGCGGCGCTCTCCAAGCGCGGCATCCCGGTGTTCAACGC
>JBJMWH010000392.1:0-3673 GCA_045810245.1 Burkholderiales bacterium
GCGGCCGGGATCGAACTTCAGTGACTTAAAGAAGTCTCGTCCGGGCGGCGGCCGCGGTGCGCGTCTCGACGCCCAACTTTTCGTAGATGCGCTCGAGGTGCTTTTCGATGGTGCGCGGCCGCGCGCCGAGGATCGCGGCGATATCGCGGTTGGTCTTGCCGGCCGCGACCCATTCGAGCACTTCGCGCTCGAGTGCCGTGAGCGCCGCGGTGTTCACTGGGGCATTTGCGCCGACGAGCCGGTACAGGTTCGCAAGATGCGGCCGCAGGGTTTCGGCGAGCTGGAGCTCGCGCTCGCCGAAGGGGCTCGAGGCGCGGTTGAAGACGAAGCTCACGAGGAGCCGCCGGTCGACGTAGATCGGAAGCGCCATCGCGTGGCGGATGCCGATCGGGCGGTAGTAGTCGTTGTAGAGCGGAGATTCCAGGAAGGCTTCGCTCGGCACGAGGTCGCTGATCCGCTTGGTCACAGCGCCAGGGTGGCGGCCATGCGCGCGGACCAGCGGATGCTCGGGGAAATAGCGGTCGAAGACTTCGATTTGGCGAGCCGAAATGGCGCCCGGCGCGTCGCTCACTACGCTGCGATGGTTGCTGTCGAGGTCGCACACCGAGAGCGTAGTGAGCTCCGAACCGATCACCGCCGCAAGCGAGGCGATGCCGCCTCGGGCGAAGCCCCCCCGAGTCGCGGACTGGGCACCGACGGCGTGGAGCGCGTCGAGCGCCGCATGCAGGTCTCCGCTCGTGAGCCCGGACATATCCATGGCTTTCTACCTACTAGTAAGTCGGCTGTCAACTAACTAGTTGGTAAGCTTCCATGCTACGCTCCGGGCGTGGCGAAATCGGGTCACTCAGGTCAGAACGGCGGCGACAGCGCCCAGCGCATCCTGGATGTGGCCGAGCGCCTGGTGCAGACGCGCGGCTTCAACGGCTTCAGCTATGCCGACATCGCCGAGGCGCTGGACCTGACGAAAGCCAGCCTCCACTACCACTTCCCTTCGAAGGCCGATCTTGGGAGGCGCCTGATCGAGCGCTACGAGCAGGCGTTCCTCGCCGTGCTGAAGGGCATCGACGCCACCGGCGCGGCGCCGCGAGAGAAGCTCAAGCGCTATGCACGCATCTACGCCGAAGTGCTGCGCGACAACCGCATGTGCCTGTGCGGCATGCTCGCCTCCGACTACGCCACGCTGCCGAAGGCGATGAAGGAGGAAGTGAAGCACTTCTTCGACGAAAACGAGAAATGGCTCGCCGGCCTTCTCGATCAAGGCCGCAAGAGCGGCGCCCTTGAATTCAAGGGCGCGCCGGTCGAGCTCGCCCGGGTGATCGTGGCCTCGCTCGAGGGTGCGATGATGCTCGCGCGATCCTACGGCGAGGCCGCGCGCTTCGACACCGCAGCCGAGCGGCTGATCGCCTCGCTCTAGCTTTGCCTGCGTAGTCCTACGCATTTCCTGTCGCGGCGGGAGGGTTTCCAATACCCGCATCCTTTCACCGACAGGAGGGGCGCATGGAGCAGGCTGAACGCAAGGATTTCCGCAAACCCGACGAGGTCCGCGAGTTTCCGAAGGGCCGCGTCGAGCTGATCAGCATCGGCGGCGCGACAGTGGGCCGGGCAGTGTTCGAGCCGGGATGGAAATGGTCGACCTCGGTTCAGCCGCTCGCCAAGACCCGGAGCTGCGAGGCGCCGCACTTCCAGTACCACGTCTCGGGCGTGCTGCGGATCCTGATGGACGACGGCACCGAGTTCGACTGCCGCGCGGGCGACGTGTCGCTGCTGCCGTCGGGTCACGATGCCTGGACCGTGGGCAACGAGCCCGCGGTGGTGGTCGATTTCCAGGGAATGATCGATTACGCGAAAGCTCATTCTCACTGACTGGAGCCTGCCATGAACCTTCTGGACGGACGTAACTTCAGCGGCATCGTGCTCGAGCGCGGCAAGACCGAAGGCGACGCAGACACGATCATGTTCAACGCCGGGCGCTTTCGCTCGAGCGCCTGCGACCGCTACGAGTACGGCGACGGCCCGTACACGGCCACCGCGGCCGGCGACACGGTGAGCTTCGAAGCCCGCACCGAAAGCCCGAAGTACGGCAGCCTCCTCTGGCGCGGCGTGGTGCGCGGCCCGCGGCTCGACGGCACGCTCACCATGGTGCGTGACGGCAAGACGCTCGGCGAGAAGTGGGTCCTCGCCGGAGAACCGGGCTGAGCGCCGTGCCGCGCGTCGCCGTGATCCAGCGCCCGCCGGTGTTCCTCGACCGCGCCGCGACCCTCGACAACGCCGTGGCCTCGCTTGCCGAGGCCGCGTCGAACGGGGCGCGGCTCGCAGTCTTTCCGGAGGCACTGGTTCCCGGGTACCCGGCGTGGATGTGGCGGCTGCGGCCGGGACCGGACATGGCGCTCACTGAGCGCATCCACGCGCGCTTGCGGACCCATTCCGTGAGCCTCGCTGCCGATGAGCTCGCGCCGCTGCGCGAGGCGGCGCGGCGGCACGAGCTTGCCGTCGTCTGCGGAATCCACGAGCGTGACGAAGCGCTCGGCGGCGGCACGCTCTACAACACCGTGGTCACCATCGGCGCCGACGGGGCGCTCGCCAACCGCCACAGGAAGCTGATGCCGACCAACCCGGAACGCATGGTCTGGGGCTGCGGCGATGCCACTGGGCTCAAGGCGGTCGGCACCCCGTGCGGACGCGTGGGCGCCCTGATCTGCTGGGAAAGCTACATGCCGCTCGCGCGCTACGCGCTGTACGCGCAGGGAATCGACATCTACGTCACGCCGACTTACGACAGCGGCGAGCGGGCGGTCGCGACCATGCAGCACATTGCCCGCGAAGGCGGCTGCTGGGTGGTGAGCTGCGGCTCCGCGTTCCAGGCGCGCGATATCCCGGATACATTTCCCGGAAAGAGCGAGCTGTTTCGAAATCCCGACGAATGGGTGAACCCCGGCGACTCGGTCGTGGTCGCGCCGGGCGGCAAGATCGTTGCCGGGCCGCTCCACGAAGAGCGCGCAATCCTGTACGCAGACATCGACCTGGAGCGCGTCGGCATTGCGCGCCGCAGCCTCGACGTGGTCGGCCACTATGCGCGTCCCGATCTCTTCGAGTTACGCGTGAACGCGCGCCCGCAAAGCGTGGTTGAATTGCACTGATGGACCTCTATCACGACCACAGCCGGGCGTTGCAGGACCGCTTCGATAGCCGGCGCATCGCCGACCGCCTGGCGGAGAAGCTGCTGCGCGCCGAGTTCAGCGACGAGGACCGCGCCTTCATCGCCCAGCAGAGCTTTTTCTTCCTCGCCACGGCCGATGCGCAGGGCCAGCCCGATTGCTCGTACAAGGGCGGTGCGCCCGGGTTCGTCCGGATCGTGGCGCCGGACATGCTTGCTTTCCCCAGCTACGACGGCAACGGCATGTTCAAGAGCCTGGGCAACGTTTCGGCCAACCCGGCGGTCGGGATGCTGTTCATCGATTTCCAGGCGGGCAAGCGCCTGCGGGTGAACGGGAATGCTGCGCTGCATCTCGACGATCCGCTCATCGAGGCCTATCCCGAGGCGCAAGCGATCGTGCGGGTGCGCGCGCGGCATATCTTTCCCAACTGCCCGCGCTATATCCACCGCATGCAGATCGTCGAAGCTTCGCCGTACGTTCCGGACGCGGGCCGTCCCACCCCGGTGCCGGGCTGGAAA
>JBJMWH010000393.1:0-3309 GCA_045810245.1 Burkholderiales bacterium
CGGCCAGCCATTCAACCTCGGCTCGCCAAAACAGATCCAGGAAATCCTGTTCGACCGATTGAAGCTGCCGGTGAAGAAGAAGACCCCTTCGGGACAGCCTTCGACCGACGAGGACTCGCTCGCCGAGCTCGCGCTCGACCACCCGCTGCCGAAGCTGATCCTCGAGCATCGCGCGCTTTCGAAGCTGAAGTCCACCTACACCGACAAGCTGCCGAAGAGCGTGAATCCTGGCACCGGCCGCGTGCACACGACGTATTCCCAGACCACCGCGGTCACCGGAAGGCTCTCGTCGAACGAGCCCAATCTGCAGAACATCCCCATCCGCACCCCGGCGGGACGGCGCATCCGCGAATGCTTCGTCGCGCCGGCGGGGTCGAAAATCGTCTCGGCCGACTACTCGCAGATCGAGCTCAGGATCATGGCGCACCTCTCCGGTGATGAGAACCTGCGGCGCGCGTTCGCAGCAGGCGAGGATATCCACCGCGCGACCGCCGCCGAGGTCTTCGGTGTGCCGTTGTCCGACGTCGAACCTGACCAGCGGCGCATTGCGAAGGTGATCAATTTCGGCCTCATCTACGGCATGTCCTCCTTCGGCGTCGCGCAGAACCTCGGCATCGAGCGCGGCACGGCGCAGACCTACATCGAGCGCTATTTCACGCGCTACCCGGGTGCCCGACGCTTCATGGACGAGACGCGCCAGCGGGCGCGCGAGACCGGCTACGTCGAGACCGTATTCGGCCGCAGGCTCTGGCTTCCCGAATTGAAGAGTGGCGCGCCGGTCCGCCGCCAAGCGGCGGAGCGCGCCGCCATCAATGCCCCGATGCAGGGCACCGCGGCCGACCTCATCAAGCTCGCCATGATTTCAGTCCAGAACTGGCTCGACGAGGCGCGACTCGAGACGAAGCTGATCATGCAGGTCCACGATGAGCTCGTCCTCGAGGTTCCTGATCGCGAGCTTGAAACCGTCGGGGGCAACGTGAAGAGCCTGATGGAGGAAGTGGGCAACCTCGGCAAGCTCGAGGTGCCGCTCGTGGTCGAAGTCGGAGTCGGCGACAACTGGGACAAGGCGCACTAGGCGCGCCGGGACAAGGCGCACTAGAGCAGCGCACCGAACACCTTCTTGATGATCGCGGTGCCGGCGCCGACCGGGTCCTTGCGGATCGCCTTTTCCTCCTCGGCCACCATGAAGAAGAGTCCGTCGAGGGCTTTCTGCGTGACGTACTCTTCCAGGTTGGCGTCTTCTTTCTTCACCAGGCCAAGCGCCGAGACCCTCTCGGCATAGTCGTCGTACTGCTGCACCAGGCCGACCTTCTCGGTCGAGCGCTGCACGATCGGCAGAAAGCGCTTGCGCAGCTGTCCTTCCGTGGTGCGGCGGAAATAGGCGGTGCCCGCGGTCTCTCCTCCCTGCAGGATGCCCTTGGCATCCTGCAGCGTCATTTTGCGGACCGAGTCGATGAAGAGCTGCTTCGCCTCGGGGACCGCGGCCTCGGCGGCGCGATTCATGCCGAGAATCAACTCGTCCGCGTAGCGCCCCAGGCCGAAGCGGCGAACGAGCTTCTCGGTACGCTGCATCGACTCGGGCAGCGCGATCTTCACTTGCGGGTTGCCGAAGAAGCCGTCGGTGCGGCCGAGGCTCGCCACGGCGGCAGTCGAGCCCTTCTCGAGCGCCGCTCTCAGAGCCGCGGCGGCCTCGCGGCTCGAGATGCCTTCGAGCTGGGCATGCGCAGCCGCCGCCCACGCGAGCGCTGACACGCAGCAGGCGAGAACCGCGGGCCTCATCGCACGGCTATGGCCTATCGGGTCCTGCTGTTCGAGAACCAGCCCGGCCGGGCGAGGCCGATCACCTTGCTGTCGCCGCGCGACTTGAACTCCGGGTCGGCCCACTCGACGATCGGCATGAACTGCGCGCGCTCGGTCGCCGAAAGCGCGGGATCGAGCTCGAAGATACCGAGCCCGCTCTCCGCCGCGTACAGGAAGACTTCGGAGTCCGAGAGCCGGGCCAGGAACGGCAGCCCGAGCGAGCTCAGGAAGCGCTCGAGCGGCTGGTACACCGGCGACGAGCGGCGCACGCGGTTCGCGACCACGGCGAGCCGGATGTTGCGGCTGCGCAGTTTCCCCATTACGAGCAGATCCCGCACGAAGTTCGCCGTGGCGTGGATATCGATCGTCGAGGTCTGGACCGGCACGATGATGGAATGCGCGCGCGCGATCATCTCCTGCAGGAGGAGGCCCGACGCGCCGGCGGGCCCGTCGATCACGAGTTGGCGCGTGCCCTCGGGCACGTGCATGCCGATGCTGCGCAGGCCGGTTTTTTGCGGTGCCGCATTGGCGCCGTGGATCTTAGGCGCGAGATCGACGCGAAGCCGCAGCCAGTTGAGCGACGAGCCTTGCGGGTCGAAATCCATGACCGCGGTCGGGATCCGGTTCGCGGCGAAGTAGCTGGCGAGGTTGGTCGCGAGGGTCGTCTTGCCCGACCCGCCCTTCGAATTGATCACCAGCGTCGTGTTCATCTTCATGACCGGCGCTCCCCTCGGCCACCGATTCCGACCGGGCAAGCGTATGCAAGAACGGCTTGGGGGGCAGTTAACTACTTCTCCTGCCAGCCGGTTCGACGCTTTATGGCGGATCGCCGAGCGTCACCAGTGCCTACTACTACCTGCAAACTGCGTCGGTCTCAGGCGACGCCGGCTTCGTGCGCTTGGCGGTCGGCATGGTAGGAAGAACGCACCAGTGCGCCGACGGCGGCATGCTTGAACCCCAAGCTGGCTGCCTCGCGCTCGAAAGCGGCAAAAACCTGAGGCACGACGTAGCGCTCGACCGGGAGATGGTGCACGGAGGGCTGCAGGTATTGGCCGATCGTGAGCATGTCGACGTCGTGCGCGCGCAGATCGCGCATCACCTGCAGGATCTCTTCGTCACTCTCGCCGAGCCCGACCATCAGCCCCGACTTGGTGGGCAGCGTCGGATGAAGCCGCTTGAATGCTTGCAGCAGCCGCAGAGAATGCCCGTAGTCGCCTCCCGGACGGGCTTTGCGGTAGAGCCGCGGGACAGTCTCCAAATTGTGGTTCAGCACGTCGGGCGGTGCGGCGGCGAGAATCTCGAGCGCGCGCTCTAGGCGGCCGCGAAAATCGGGCACCAGGATCTCGATCGTCGTGTGCGGGGACTCGCGTCTCACAGCCGTGATGCAATCGATGAAATGCTGAGCGCCGCCGTCCTTCAGGTCGTCGCGGTCGACGCTCGTGATGACAACGTAGCTGAGCTTCAGTGCGGCGATGGTCTCGGCAAGGTGGCGCGGCTCCTGCGCGTCCG
>JBJMWH010000394.1:0-4162 GCA_045810245.1 Burkholderiales bacterium
TCGCCGCGCCCCGAGGCGAGCACCGGGTCGAGCACCACCGGAATCTCGGCGTGCTCGGCGAGGATGGCGGCGATCGCCTCGACGTTGGCGGCAGAGCCGAGCAGGCCCAGCTTGATGGCCGCGATGCGCGTGTCGGCAAGCACGCGCTCGGCCTGCATGCGCACGCACGCCGCGTCCACCGCCTCGACTGAAACAACCCCGTGCGTGTCCTGCACCGTCAACGCAGTGACCACCGACAAAGGATGGCAGCCCATGCTTGCAAGGGTGAGCACATCGGCCTGCAGTCCCGCGCCGCCGGTTGGATCGCTGCCGGCGAAGGTGAGCACGATCGGGGGAGGCGCGGACATGGGTTAATATTCCGCTGGCCATTCTACTGCCGCATTTTTCCCGCATTTCCAGAACCAGGCATGACCACCGACAATCAGGTGCAGTTCAGGACGTGGATGTGCCTCATCTGCGGATGGGTGTACGACGAGGCCGCGGGCCTGCCCGACGAAGGCATTGCCCCGGGGACGCGCTGGGAAGACGTGCCGATGAACTGGACCTGCCCGGAATGCGGCGCGCGCAAGGACGATTTCGAGATGGTCGAGATCTAAACTTTCCGGGTGCACGGGGCTCTAACGGCCTCCATACAGTAAGATTCAGGGTGGCCCGCGCATGTCCTCGATCAATCTGACGCATCACTTCCTGATCGCCATGCCCAGCATGGCGGACCCGTACTTCGCGAAGACCCTGACGTACGTCTGCGAGCACAACGACCAGGGCGCGCTCGGCCTGGTGGTGAATCGCCCGATCGACATGACCTTGCAGGCGTTGTTCGAGCGGCTGAGCCTCACGCTGCGGGACGGCGAGCGCGCCGACGCGCCGGTCTATTTCGGCGGCCCGGTGCAGACCGACCGCGGCTTCGTCCTGCACGCGCCCGCCGGCAGCTGGCAGGCGACGCTGCGGGTCGGAGCGCACATCGGTCTCACCACCTCGAAAGACATCCTTGAAGCCGTGGGCCGCGGCGAGGGCCCCGAGCAGCTTCTCGTCACGCTGGGCTACGCGGGTTGGTCCGCCGGTCAGCTCGAGCACGAGCTGTCGCAAAACGCCTGGCTAACGGTCGAGGCGAGCGACGGCATCCTTTTCGACACGCCGGCCGAGGAGCGGCTGCCGGCGGCGATGGAGCTCCTCGGCCTCGACTTCGCCCGGCTGCAGGATGAAGCGGGACATGCCTGAGCGGCGGGGCCGCACCGTCCTTGCATTCGATTTCGGCTTAAAGCGCATCGGCATTGCCGTCGGCGAGCCCGAGCTGGGCACGGCGCATCCATTGCCGGCAGTCTCCCGCTTTGACCAGATCCAGCCGCTCATCCGCGAGTGGCAGCCCGCTGCGCTGGTGGTAGGCCTGCCGACCTCGCTGCAGGGCGCGGCGCATGCGATGACGCGGCAGGCCGAGGATTTTGCGCGCCGACTGGAGCGGCGCTTCAAGCTGCCGGTGACGCGCGTAGACGAGCGCTATTCCTCCGTCGAAGCGCAATCCAGGCTGCGAGGCACGGGAACAGGCAGAAGCAGGACCGGCCGCGCAGGAAAAGGCAAGATCGACTCGGTGGCGGCGCAGCTCATCCTGGAGCAGTATTTCGATGAAGCTGCCTGACGCAGAAGCGCTCTGCGAGCAGCTCGCCGCGGAGCTGCGTCCGCGCATCGGACCGAAGAGCGCGATGGTCGGCCTGTACACCGGAGGCGCTTGGCTCGCCGAACGGCTGCACTCGATGCTCGGGCTCAAAACGCCGCTCGCGTTGATGGATATCGCGTTCTACCGCGACGACTACGCGGCGCGCGGCCTCAAGCACGACCCCAAGCGCACCAAGATCCCGTTCGACGTGAACGGCGCCGAGCTGCTGCTGGTCGACGATGTCCTCTATAGCGGCCGCACGGTACGCGCCGCCATGAACGAGCTGTTCGACTATGGCCGGCCGGCGAGCATCGCGCTGGTGGTGCTCGCCGACCGCAGCGGGCGCCAGCTGCCGATTTGCGCGCAGCACGTCGGCGCCAAGGTGGAAGTGCCCGCGGGAATGCGCCTTACGCTCCAGCGCGCCGACAACGGCAAGCTCGCGCTCGCCCTGGAGTCCGAGCGTGCAGCGTAATCCCCAGCTCAACGCCAACGGCGAGCTGCAGCACCTGCTTTCGATCGAGGGCCTGCCGCGCGAGATCCTGGTTCAGATTCTGGATACCGCCGAGTCGTTCGCCGGGGTCACCGAGCGCGAGGTGAAAAAAGTGCCGCTCCTGCGCGGCAAGAGCGTGTTCAACCTCTTCTTCGAGCCCTCAACGCGCACGCGCACCACTTTCGAGATCGCTGCCAAGCGCCTGTCGGCCGACGTCATCAACCTGAACATCGCCGTATCCTCGGCCACCAAAGGCGAATCTCTGCTCGATACCGTGGCGAACCTCTCCGCCATGCACGCCGACATCTTTGTCGTGCGGCACGCCTCGTCTGGCGCGCCCTTTCTCATCGCGCGCCACGTCAAGCCGCACGAGCACGTGGTGAACGCGGGCGACGGCCGCCACGCCCACCCGACGCAGGGCCTGCTCGACCTCTATACCATCCGCCATTACAAGAAGGACTTCAGCGGGCTCGTCGTCGCGATTGTCGGCGACGTATTGCATTCGCGGGTGGCGCGCTCGCTGATCCACGGCCTCACCACGCTCGGCGTGCCCGAGGTTCGCGTGATCGGACCGCAGACGCTGCTTCCGCTCGGTGTCGAGGGACTGGGCGTGCGCGTGTTCAACGACATGCGCGCCGGCCTCAAGGACTGCGACGTGGTGGTGATGCTGCGGCTGCAGAACGAGCGCATGCGCGGGGCGCTTCTGCCGTCGGCGCAGGAGTTCTTCAAGCATTACGGCCTGACCGACGACAAGCTCGCGGCCGCGCGCACCGACGCGATCGTCATGCATCCCGGACCCATGAATCGCGGCGTTGAGATCGATTCCACGGTCGCCGACGGTCCGCATTCGGTCATCCTGCCCCAGGTCACCTTCGGCATCGCGGTGAGGATGGCGGTGATGAGCATCGTGGCGGGGAATTGATGCGCATCCAGATCCGCAACGCACGCGTGGTCGACCCGGCGAGCGGCAGAGACGGGATGGGCGACGTCTACGTGGCCGAGGGGAGGATCGCCGAGGAGTTCGGCAAGCCCGACCGCGTCATCGACGCGAAAGGCCTGGTCCTCGCCCCCGGCTTCGTCGATCTCGCGGCGCGCCTGCGCGAGCCGGGGTTCGAGTACAAGGCCACGCTCGAATCCGAGCTCGACGCCGCCCTCGCGGGCGGCGTGACGAGCCTCGCCTGTCCGCCCGATACCGATCCGCCGCTCGACGAGCCCGGCCTCGTCGACATGCTGCGCCGGCGAGCCAGGGCGCTGTCGCGCGCGCGCGTGCATCCGATCGGCGCGCTCACCCTCAAGCTGGAGGGCCAGGCGCTCACGGAGATGGGGCAGCTCACTGACGCAGGCTGCGTCGCGTTCTCGCAGGGCAACGCCGCCATGCCCGACACCCAGGTGCTGTGGCGCGCGCTCCAGTACGCCGCGACGTTCGGCTACAAGGTGTGGCTGCGCGCCGAAGATGCGGCGCTCGCCAGGGGCGGCGTGGCGCACGACGGCGAGATGGCGACGCGGCTCGGCCTGCCCGGAATTCCTCCCTTTGCGGAAACCATCGCGCTCGGTACGCTGATCGAGCTGACGCGTGCAACGGGCGCGCGGGTCCACGTGTGCCGGCTCTCCACCGCGGGCGCCGTGGAGCTCGTGCGCAAGGCCAAGGCGGAGAAGCTACCCCTCACCTGCGACGTGGCGATTCATCACCTGCACCTCTCGGAAACGGACCTCGGCTACTTCGACTCGCAATGCCGGCTGGAGCCGCCGCTGCGGAGCCAGCGCGATCGCGATGCGCTGGCGCGCGGAGCCGCCGAGGGCGTGGTCGACTGCCTGGTGTCCGATCACACGCCGGTCGACGAGGACGGGAAGCACCTGCCCTTCGCCGAGGCCGAGCCCGGCGCCACGGGGCTGGAGCTGCTGCTGCCGCTCGCGCTGAAGTGGGGCGAGGCGCGCGAGCTCCCGCTCGCGGCGACGCTCGCGCGGATCACGGCCGAGCCCGCGAAAATCCTGGGCGTGGAGGCGGGGCGCATCGCCATCGG
>JBJMWH010000395.1:0-4513 GCA_045810245.1 Burkholderiales bacterium
GGAAACTGGTTTACATCGAGAGGGCTTACGCTGATGAAAGCGCCCCGGTCCTGCCAGCCGGTCGCTTCGACGAAATCTGCCGCTCCTATGGCGAAGCTGCCGGCGGGTCCGTTGGGCAACGTCCCGGATCGCCATTCCACGGTTGCAGGTGCCAGCCGGCCGGTCTGCCACTCGGGAAGAGCGAGGGCGAGATCGCGAACGCCAGTCACCTTCCACGTTTTTTGAAGCGGCTCAGGGAGCGTGGAACCACCCGCAGGCGGAGTCACAGTCGGTGTGCCGCCTCCATCTCCGGCAGACGGCGTGCCGCCGCCACCTCCGGCTGCTGGTGTGCCGCCACCTCCTCCGGCTGCTGGAGCGCCGCCTCCTCCTCCGGCTGCCGGTGTGCCGCCTCCGTCATCCGCGGGTGGAGAAGCTGCGGGCGCGGGCGAGCCTCCTCCGCTCGGAGGTGTGTCGCCACCCCCGCCACCACCACCGCCGCTGCAGCCGAAAAGCGCCAAAGAAAGGCCGAAACAAACGGCCCAGCCCGCGATCCTCCCCCTGCAAATCATTTTGTCCCCCTCCGAACGAGCGCTTTCTCGTGAAGGCGCCGGCCCTCATCGACGCTTAGAATTGCGTGAGCGCCTCAAAACTCTATCGCAAAGATTCGGTGCTTTGAATACAGTCGGACAAAAGGATCAATTCAGCGGTGGCGATCGGTAATATCTTCCTAACCAACGACATTCGCCGGATCGAAAGCGAGATGGGTAGTGTCTTGCCGGCGCTCATGGAGCGCGCGGGCGAGGCGGCGGCGGATTGCGCTGCGGCTCTTGTTCAAGAAGATAAAAAAGACATCCTCGTGCTTGCCGGGCCCGGAAATAACGGCGGCGATGCGCGCATCGCGGCGGCGCGGCTGGAGGAGCGCTTCTTCCGTGTCAAGGTGGTGAGCCATCCGCGCGAGCTGCCGCCCGACAGGCGCTGGGGCCTGGTGATCGACGGCTTGTTCGGCATCGGACTCGCGCGGGCGATTACCGGGGACTACGCGGAGCTCGTCCAGTATGCGAACCGTCAGCGCTGCCCCGTGCTCGCGCTCGACGTGCCGAGCGGGATCCAGTCCGACACCGGCCAGGTGCTCGGCTGCGCGGTGCGCGCGACGCACACGATCACGTTCATCGCGCTGAAGCCGGGCCTCCTCACCCTGGACGGTCCCGACCACTGCGGCGAGATCCGGGTGGCGGGGCTCGATCTCGATTTGTCGGGCGCTCGGCCGAACGCCTGGGTCGCCGACCGGACGCTGTTCCAGAACGCGCTCAAGCCCCGGCCGCGCAACTTCCACAAGGGCAACGCGGGCTCGCTCGGCATCATCGGCGGCGCGCGCGGGATGACCGGCGCGGCGCTGCTCTCGGGCCGCTCGGCGTTGAAGCTCGGTGCGGGGAGGGTTTACGTAGGCCTGCTCGAACACCTGGCCGTCGATTTCGGTGCGCCGGAGCTGATGCTGCGCCACGTTGACGACGTGCTCGGCCAGGATCTCGACGCGGTGGTCGCCGGGCCGGGGCTCGGACGCACCGAGCACACGGCGACGCTGGTCGGCGCGGTGCTCGCGAGCGACTGGCCGTGCGTGCTCGACGCCGATGCGCTCAACCTCCTCGCCGACGACAAGGACCTGCGCAGCGCCTGCGAGCGGCGCAAAGCCGACACGCTGCTGACGCCGCATCCCGCCGAAGCCGGAAGACTTCTTGGCAGGAGCACGGGGGAGATTCAGCAAGATCGTCTCACCGCGGCCCGTTCGCTCGCCGCGCGCTACAACGCGCACGTAGTGCTCAAGGGAAACGGCAGCGTGCTCGTCGCGCGCGACGGCCATCTCTTCATCAACACCACCGGCAACCCCGGCATGGCGAGCGCCGGGACCGGCGACGTGCTCTCCGGAATCCTCGGCGGCTTCCTCGCGCAGCGTCTCTCCGGTGAATCGGCGCTGGTGCTTGGCGTGCACCTGCACGGTGCCGCGGCCGACGCTCTGGCCGCCGATGGCGTCGGACCGGTGGGCCTCACCGCGGGCGAGCTCGCCGACGCCGCACGCCGGATCTGGAACCGCTGGTTATTGGTTACCTGAAAATTGCTCTGACCCCTTTTCCTTCATGGGGGTCGCCGGCATAGCGCGGGATCAAATGCACGTGGACGTGCATGCGCGATTGGCCGGCCGCCGCGCCGATGTTCACGCCGATGTTGTAGCCGTCGGGCCGGTGCTTTTCCTGCACGCACCTTTTCGCCCGGTTCAAAAGCGCGACCACGGAGCCCTGTTCCGCGCCGCTCATGTCGAAGAAATCGGCCACGTGGCGCTTGGGGACCACGATGACGTGGCCCTTGCCGAGCGGTCGGGCCTCGTTGCACACGTAGGCGAAGTCGCTCTCGAAGAGCACCTCTTTCGGCGCGCAGAGCTCGCAGCCCTTCATGACGGCTCGCGGATCCTCTCCTGCAGGAACTGGAGCACGATGATCTCGTCGCGGCGCAGCGCCGCCTCGCGCTGCCGGCGCCGGTCGCGCCGGCGTCCCGGCACCTCGGGTAATGGCACGGTCACGCCCATCAGGTAGGCGCGCAGGAGCTCCGGGTGGACGTAGTACTTGCGGCACACCGCGCGCGTGTTGCCCAGGCGCTCCGCGACCGCATCGATGGCGCGCAGGACGTTGCGGTCGGCTTCGCGCCGGCTCGCGGCCGGCCCCATCGCGCGCAGCTCCACCGCGGCGAGCATGGTGCCGCCCCAGGTGCGGAAGTCCTTGGCGGTGACGTCGCGCCCGGTGAGCTCGCGCAGGTACGCGTTCACGTCGTCCGACGAAATCGCCTGGCGCTTGCGGTTGGCGTCGAGGTACTGGAACAGCTCGTGCCCGGGCAGGTCCTGGCAGCGCTGGATGATGCGCGCGAGGCGCGGCTCCTCGAGCGTGATGCTGTGCTCGACGCCGCTTTTCCCGCGGAAGGTAAAGGAAAGGCTCTCGCCGTTGACGCGCACGTGCCGGCGGCGCAGCGTGGTCAGGCCGAACGACTTGTTCTCGCGCGCGTACTCGTCGTTGCCCACGCGGATCAGCGTGCGGTCGAGCAGCCGGACCACCGTGGCGAGGAGCTGGCGGCGCGAATGGTCGGGCGCGCGCAGGTCGTGCTCGATGCGATCGCGCAGCAGCGGCAGCACCTCGCTGAACTCGAGCATGTGGCGGAACTTGGAGTGGTCGCGCGCGTCGCGGTACGCCGGGTGATAGCGGTACTGCTTGCGCCCGCGCGCGTCGCGCGCGGTGGCCTGGATATGGCCGTCGGGATCGGGACAGATCCAGACCTGGCACCACGCCGGCGGGATCGCGAGCGAGTTGATCCGCTTCCGCTCGCGCCGATCGATGATGCGCAGGCCGTCGGGCAGGTAATAGGCCCAGCCGTTGCCGACGCGCTTGCGCGTGATGCCGCCCTGGTCGTCGGTGACGTAGCGCAGCCCGGCGCTCGCCGCCGAGGCGCGGCGATGCGTGATGCCGGCGCGCCGGTGCTCGGCCTGCTGGAGGCGCGGATTCCCGCCCTGTTGGGTGCGCGGATTTCCGCTCAGTCGGCCGCGCGGATGCCCGCGCTGCGGATCAGCTGTGTCCATTTGTCGATATCCCTAGCGACCATGGCTTCTGTGTCCTTGCCCGAAAGGCGCGCCGTGCGGTAGCCGCGCTTCTGCAGGCCCGCGGTGATCTCCGGCATGGCGAGCACCTTGTCGAAATCCGCGCGCAGCCGCGCGACGATCGGCGCCGGCGTGCCGGCGCGCACGAAATAGCCGATCCAGGTCTCGTTATCCAGGTCGAGGCCGCTCTCGCGCACGGTCGGCACGTCGGGCAGCGCGGCGAGGCGCTCCGCGCTCGACACCGCGATCGGCTTCACGCGCCGCGCCTCGATGTGCGGCTGCGCGGTCGCCGAGTTGTCGAAGAAGAGGTCGACGCGGCCCGGCAGCAGATCCTGGTAGGCCGGTGCCGCGCCCTTGTACGGCACGTGGGTCACCCGCACGCCGGCGAGGTGGAACGTGACCGCGGCGGTGATGTGCTGCCCGGTGCCGTTGCCCGCGCTCGCGTACGTCAGCTTGCCTGGGTTCGCTCTTGCATAAGCCAAAATCTCATTTAAAGAACCAAAAGGAAGATCGTTGCGCGCGACCAGCGTATACGGATTGAAGCTCGCGATGCCCACCGGCACGAAATCGGCGCGCGGGTCGTAGGGCAGCTTGTCGTAGAGGCCCGCGTTGAATGCGAGGTTGGGCTTCGCCCCGAGCAGGATCGTGTAACCGTCGGCTTCGGCCTTCGCCGCCGCTTCGGTGCCGAGCAGCATGCCGGCGCCCGGCCGGTTCTCCACGACCACGGGATTTCCCATCACTCTTGCGAGCGGCTCGGCGATCGTACGCGCGACAAGATCGAAGCCGCCGCCCGGCGGCTGCGGCACGATCACGCGGATCGCGCGATTCGGATAGGGCTGCGCCTGCGCGGCGAATGCCAGCGCAAGCGTCGTTCCTGCGATGATGGCGAGCCAGGTTCTC
>JBJMWH010000396.1:0-2645 GCA_045810245.1 Burkholderiales bacterium
CCGAGCCGATCCAGGCGAGCGTGCAGGCGCTCCACGGGCTCGCCTCCTGCGCCGAGTGGACCGGCGTGCCGGTGGCTGCCCTGCTGGAAGAGGCCGGCGTCGACCCGAAGGCGAAATGGCTGGTCGCGGAAGGCGCTGACTCGCCGCACCTCTCGCGCAGCTTCCCGCTCGGCAAGGCGCTCGACGACGCGATGGTCGCGCTCTACCAGAACGGCGAGCGCCTGATGCCCGGGCAGGGCTATCCGATGCGCCTGCTGCTGCCCGGCTGGGAAGGCAATATGAACGTGAAGTGGCTGCGCCGCCTGCAGGTCACGGACCAGCCGGGGATGACGTATTACGAGTCGCGCACGTACGCGCAGATCCTTCCCGGCGGCAAGGCCTACCAGTTCTATTTCGTGCAGGAGGTGAAGTCGTTCATCACGCATCCCTCGCCCGGCATGGGCATGAAGGGCGCGGGGCTGTACGAAATCTCGGGCCTCGCGTACTCCGGCAACGGGCGCATCGCCCGCGTCATGGTCTCGGCCGACGGCGGCCAGACCTGGGCGCAGGCCGCGCTGCAGGAGCCGGTGCTCCCGAAGGCGTTCACGCGCTTCCGCATCCCGTGGCAATGGAACGGCGCGCCTGCGCTCCTGCAAAGCCGGGCGTGGGACGAAGGCGGCAACGCGCAGCCGACGCGCGCGCAGATCGTCGCCGTGCGTGGCCAGACCTCGAAGCCGCCGCCGGTGCTGGCATTCCCGAGCCAGCATTACAACGGACCGACAAGCTGGGCGATCGATACCTCAGGCAGCGTGCGCCATGTCTACGCTTAAGTGGAAATCATTCGGAATCGCGATCACCTTTCCGGTGACGGTTGCCGCTGCAGGTCCCAACCTTGGCCAGCCGCTCTCGCACGCCGAGCTCGCGGCCTGGGACATCAACGTGCTGCCGGATGGCACCGGGCTGCCCAAAGGCAGCGGCAGCGCCACGCAGGGCGCGCCGATCTACTCGCAGAAGTGTGCTGCCTGCCACGGCGAGCAGGGTAAGGGCGGCATCAGCGCCGCGCTCGTCGGCGCCCCGCCGATGAAAGGCATGGACTCGCCCAAGACCATCGCCAACTTCTGGCCGTACGCCACCACGCTCTTCGATTTCATCCGCCGCGCGATGCCTTTCCAGCAGCCGCGCTCGCTCAGCGACGACGAGGTCTACGCGCTGACCGCGTACATCCTGGCGCTGAACAAGCTGATCGGCGAGCAGGACGCGATGGACGCGCAGAGCCTTCCCAAGGTGAAGATGCCGAACCGCGACGGATTCATCCCGCGCTTTCCGGACCGGATGTAACGCCCGGCGTCAGCGGTTCTGACGCTGATCGTAGGCCTTGCCCGCTCCGAATCCGACCATTGCGCCGCCTATGGTGCCGACCGCGCTGCCGCCGCCGACCGCCGCGCCTACGGCCGCACCGGTCGCGGCGCCCACGGTCTCTGCCTGCGTTGCACATCCACCGATGCCTGCCAGCGACACCAAGAAGCTCACCACGATTCCCGACCTGGACATTTCCGTTTCCTCGAAAAGAAATTGAACGACGCGACGGATTAGAGCAGCGATCCTCGCTGCAATCGGTGTCAGTTTGTTACCACTCGTAACGCCGCTCGGGTGCTGTAAGCTCGTGGCTGGATATCGTCCCGACACATCCAGTTACCCCAACGACCAGGAGCGGTTGAGATGAGCCTTTTTGGAAGAGGTCGATCGGCACCCGGCGATGCAGCCCAGGCACAGTCGGCCGACGAACAAGCGATTGCGCGCTACCAGTACATGCTTAAAACGGCGCCTCCGGAGACCATCGAGCAGGCACATGCGGAAGCATTTGCGCAGCTCACGCCCGAGCAGCGTCGCCAGATGCTGCAAAAAATGTCCGAGAGCGTGCCAGCCTCGGAACGAGCCGTCGCCGAACAAGCTGGCGCCACTCCGCAGGCGCTGGCGCGCATGGCGACGCGCGCGGAGATCAGGCAACCCGGGGCGATGGAGCGCATGTTCGGCCAGTCCGGCGGCGTCGGCATGGGCGGCCTGATGGCCGGCACCCTGCTGAGCAGCATCGCGGGCACGGTGATCGGGAGCATGATCGCGCGCGAGTTTTTCGGCAGTGACCGACACGGCGCGGCCGGAGTCGACGACGCCGGCGAACCCGGCGAAGACGCGCAAATCGCCGACGCGGATCAGGCGATGGATGACGGCGGCGGTTTCGATAGCGGTGGTTTCGACGCGTGAGTTGAGCTCCGCGTTTGCGGCGCTGCGCTCGAGCGCGCCGTTCTGGTCGCTGCGCTACCACGAGGAGAAGCGCGAGTCGCACGCGATGCGGCAGGACACGCTCGAGCCGCCGCGCAGGTCGCTCGAGCGCGGCGCGATGCTGACGGCGGTCACCGAAGGCGGATACGGCTACTGCGCGACGAGCGATGTCTCGCGCACCGGGCTGCAGAAGGCGCTGGATCGCGCCACGCATTGGGCCGAGGCGACAAAAGGGAGGAGCGCGTACCGCTTCGACCCTGCGGCAATGCCCGCGCCGCGCGGCGAATACGCAACGCGAGTGATGCGCGAAGCGCCTTCCAAAGGAGAATTGCAGGATCTGCTCGCGGCCGAGTGCAAGGCGGCGAGGATCGACGAGCGCATCGTCG
>JBJMWH010000397.1:0-2689 GCA_045810245.1 Burkholderiales bacterium
GCCGGGCGCTACCACGTTCACCGTGATGCCGGACGGCGCGAGCTCGAGCGCCCAGGTGCGCGCCATGCCGACGATGCCCGCCTTGGTGGCCGCGTACGCCGTGCGGGTCGGTACGCCGAGCACCGCACGCGACGAGACGAACACGATCCTGCCGAACCCGGCCTCCTTCATCGCCGGCAGCGCTGCCTGCGTCAGCGTGACTGCGGCCGCGAGGTGCAGGTTCGAGAGCGCCGCGAGATCCGCGAGCTGCACGTCCTGGAGGAGAGCAGGGCGGATGGCGCCGGCGTTGTGGATCAGCGTGGTGACGGCGTGGTTTCGCGCGATCTCGGCCGCCGCCTGCCGCGTCGCTTCGGTATCCGTGAGGTCCACCTCGATATGCCTGACCTTCAACGGGGAGGGATGAAGGTCGATTGAAATGACGTCGTAACGCGACGCCAGCAGGCGCTCGGCGACCGCCCGGCCGATGCCGGCGCTGCCGCCGGTGACGAGCGCGGTGCTCACAGGAAGAGCTGGATCGAGGGCAGGGCGGCGTCGCAGTTCAGGATGTCGACCCGCTTGAGACGGATGCGCAGCCGCCCGTCCAGGCTGACGACGGTATGCCAGGCCGTCGCGGCGTAGCGCTGCGACTCATCGCCGCGCGTCTCGGTGTAGAGGAAGGGCGTGCGCAGGAGAAATTCGCCGCGCTCGTGATCGAGCTTCTCGGCTTCGGGCTCCTGCAGCACGTGCAGGCAGCGGCTCGGGGGACGTTGCGAAAAGGCGCGCGCGCTTTTCAGCCGCTCGACGCGCAGCTCGAGCAGCAGCCGGTCCTCGTAGGCGAGCGAGTTGTGGCCGAGCGGGTCGGTCTGTGCGGGGGCGGCCGGGACCCAGTAGCGCGCGTCGTCGGTGAAAAGCGCCAGCCACTCGTCGAAGCGCTTTTCGTCGATCAAGCGGGCTTCGTGGCGGATGAACTTTGCCAGCTCCTGTTCGCTCGGCTGGGGGGTCACGGAACCATCAATTCTTTCCACGCACGGAACTGGTTGCGCATCGAGACGTCGCTCGTGCCGTTGCGGGTGAGCTCGCCGCGGCGCTCGAGCTCCGCGGCCTCGCCGGCGGCGTGGTCGCGGTGCAGGCTCACCCATTCGTTGCCCTCGCCGGCGAGGCCTTCCTGGATCGCGCGGTAGCACTGCAGGTCGTCGTGGCCGACGATCGACATCGGCGAGTTGATGAGCCGGTTGTACGTCACGGTGCGCTCGAGGAGCACCTCGGGCGCCCCCTTCAGGCGGAAGGTCCATGATTCGATCAGGGTGCGGTCGGCCGCGAGCGGGCGCGCCACGCGGATCGACTGGATCGCGCCTTTGATGGTGAGGCTCGGGTAGTACACGGTGTTGTGCCGCACCGTGCCGAGGATCTCGCTCGCACGCTCCTCGCCATACGCCCTTTTCATCAGTGCCTCGTAGTCGCCGAGCGCCGCGTAGGAGGAATGGATCGAGAAGTTGACGCCCGAGAAGCTGTGGCCGTGCGGGTACACCCGCACGCCCATGTCGTCGAAGAACTTGTAGTCGGAGGCGAAGGGCGCGATCTGCTCGATCGCCATCGGTTTGGGCGCGTCGGCCGGCTTGCCTTCCCAGAGCCTGCGCGCGGTGCCGGCCGAGGACGCGTGCGCGATCATCGGATGCATCGTGTCGTTCAGGTTCTCAACGAACATCTTCCAGTTGCAGTTGTGGAGATAGCGCAGGCAACCGCCCGCGATCTCGAGCTCGCCCTCGGGCGAGCGGTCGGCGAGGTTGTCGATGGAGGAGAGCGACGCGCCGAAATAGTCGCGAAACCCGACGCCCTGCGGCGAAAGCCGCACGAAGATGAAGCCGCGGTAAACGGCAACGTTCTGGACCGCAGAGAGCCCGCGCGAGGCTTCGGTCTCGGCGAGGCGCGTGCCGTCGTAGCCCTGGACGAGCGGAATGTTGAGGATCGAGCCGTCGAGGCGGTAGCTCCAGGCGTGATACGGGCAGCGTAGCGTCTTGCCGCAATGGCCCGCCGGCTCGGCGACGAGCTTGGTGCCCTTGTGCGCGCAGCGGTTGACGAGCACCCGCACCGAGCCGTCGCCGTGACGCAGCACGATGAGCGGCTGCCGCGCGACGTCCACGGTGAGGTAGTCGCCCTCGTTGCGGATCTGGCTTTCGTGGCCGGCATAGATCCACGCGCGCGACCACAGCCGCTCCATCTCGAGCTCGAAGACCTCCGGGTCGAGATAGACGTCGCGGTGCACCCGATCGGCCTCGACCAGGCCGTGGAGCGCCGCGCGATCGTTCCGGTACCGCATGCGGAGCATTGTAGAATCAGTCAAATGATTGTTTTCGATCTGCTTTGCGGCGAGGGTCACCGCTTCGAGGGCTGGTTTGGCTCGGCCGCGGACTTCGCCGCGCAGAAGGAGCGGCGCCAGCTCGCGTGTCCAAGCTGCGCGAGCGCGCAGGTCGAGCGGGTGCCGTCGGTCTCGCGCGTCAACCTGGGCGCGCCCGAGCCCAAGCCGGCGGCCAAACGGATGCCCGCCCCGGGGTCGGGGGGGCCGGCGGCCCATGGGCCGGGGCCCCCGCAGCGTACGCCCGAGATGGAGGGCAAGGACCCATTCGCCATCGCCCAGATGCTTTATTCGCGCATGCTGGACGAGCTTCTCACCAAGACGCAGGACGTGGGCAAGGATTTCCCCGCCGAAGCC
>JBJMWH010000398.1:0-2868 GCA_045810245.1 Burkholderiales bacterium
CCCCGCGGCGGACATCGCACGCCTGGAATCGCTCTGCCACGCGCGCTGCGCGAGCGTCGAAGCGTCGAGCACGATCGGCACGGGCCACTTCAGCCCGATACGCCGGTTTCACACCTGGCTCTACCACCGGTTCTACGTCTACGGCCTGCTCAGGGAGACGCTCGCCAGGCTCGCAATGCAGCTCGGCGTGAAAGTCGGATGGGGCAGGGCGGCGTACCCGGCCTTGTGGCAGGACCATCAGGGGCTGGAGTTCAGGCTGGTCAAGTTCGCCTTGGCCGGGATCCGCGATGCCGTGGGCGGCGCAGGCGCTGCGCCGATGATGGTGGTCATCTACCCCGACGTCCAGAATATCGGCAGGGAAAACGCGTACTACGGCATCTATCAGGACGTCGAGAAGGACCTCGCTCGAGCGCTGGGCGTGCCGGTGCGCTCGGGCTACGCGGCTTTCCTCGACAACCCCGAAGCGAAGCGCGACATGCCCTATTCGCTCACGGACAATCATCCGAGCTGCAAGGCGCACCAGCTCTTCGCGAGATGGGTCTTCACTGAGTTCGAGCAGGCGACCGGCAAGGGGCTCGTGCGCGTGACCGGGCGCTGAGCCCGCGTCGCCGAAAAATGGGCGCCCACGCGCCCTTTTTTTTGTAGTCCGTACGGCGGATGCCGCGTCTGTCCGGAGGGCTCCGTGCCGTAACAGCCCGCTCTTAGCATGGTGCACCGCTTTCCCATGAAACCCGCGAAGCTCCTTCTCGCCCTCTCCCTGCTGTGCTCGGCGCTTGCTGCCCAGGCGCAGGAAACCAGCCAGGGCCCGCTCGGGCGGGCCCTGGCGGCCAACCCGTCGCAGTATTCCTTCGTCGACGTCTACCGCCTGGCGCTCGCCGCGCCCGCGAGCGCAGGGCTCGCGGTCGTGCCGCCGGCGGAGACCACTGTCCGCGTCGCCGCCTCGACCCAGGCGCCGGTCCAGTTCGCGGTCACCGAGGTGCGCGAGCCGCGGCTCTGGATCCTGCTGCTCGCCGGCGCGGCCGCGGCCGTGTGGGTGGCGCGACGCAGGCTGGGATACGCGTTTTGATGCGCTTAGCCTGCCAACTCGCGGTCCTCGCGCTGCTCGCCACCCTGACGGGCTGTGAGCGTGCCTCGGCTTTCAAGCCGGGCACCCAGGTGGTGCTCGCCAAGGTGAACGGCGTCGAGATCTCGGCGCGCGACTCGAGCGGAACCCAGGCGCTGGAAAAGATCATCGACCGCGAGCTGCTGGTGCAGAAAGCGCTCGCCGCGGGCCTCGACCGCGATCCCCAGGTGGTGCAGCAGATCGACCACGCGCGCAGGAGCCTGCTGGCGCAGGCCTACCTCGACCGGGCCGCGGCGGCCCTGCCGCGCAGCACGGCCGAAGAGGTGCGCGCCTTCTATACCGAGAATCCGGCGCTGTTCGGCGAGCGGCGCATCTACCGGCTGCGCGAGCTGGCGGTGTCGGTGCCGGCGGAGCTCGTCGAGGTGCTGCGCGCGGAAGCGGCGCGCGCCTCCGACCTGGACGAGGTCGCGGCCTGGCTGCAGGCACGCAACGCGCGCTTCACCATCGTGACCCTGACCCAGCCGGCGGAGCAGGTGCCGCTTGCGCAGCTGCCGCAGCTCGCGCGCATGAAGGAAGGCGACATTGCGGTATTCCCCGCGCCGCCGGGCGTTTCGGTGGTGCAGCTGGTTGAGGCCCAGGAGGCGCCGCTGTCCGAGCAGCAGGCGGCGCCTCTGATCGAACAATTCCTGGTGGCGCGCAAGCGTATGGAGCTTGCCGCCGCGGAAGTGCGCAGGCTGCGCGACGGCGCGCGCATCGAGTACGTAGGAGACGTCAAACGGTGACCGAGACACGAAACCCGAGCGAGGCGATATGAGATATGTACTGTTGGGACTGTTGCTGTGGATGCTTGCGGGCTGCGCCCACCAGGGCGTGAAGGGCAAGCCGCAGCAGGCGGAGAAGGCCGTGCCGCAGCAGGCCGAGAAAGCCGTGCCGCAGCAGGCCGAAAAGGCCGTGCCGCAGCAAGCCGAGAAAGCCGTTCAGCCGTTCGAGAAGCTGGGCGTGGGCGACGCGGTGCGCGTGACCGTGTTCCAGCAGCCCGACCTCACGCTGGAGACGCGGGTCGACGAGAAGGGCTCGATCCTGATGCCCCTCGTCGGCAATATCAAAGTTGCGGGCCTGACCACCAACGCGGCCGCCACGCAGATCGCGGACGCGTTGAAGCACGGCAAGTACCTTAACAACCCGCAGGTCAACGTCGCGCTCACCACGGTGAGGAGCCGCCAGGTCTCGGTCCTCGGCATGGTGGCGAAGCCGGGGCGCTATCCGCTCGACGAGACCAGCTCGCAGCTCGCCGACGTGATCGCGGCTGCCGGCGGCATCCTGCCGACCGGCTCCGAGAGCGTGCTGGTGTCGCGCGACGGCAAGGAGCAGAGGGTCGGACTGATTGGCAAGAATTTCGCGCTGAAGGGCGGCGAGACCGTATACGTCGATCGCGCGCCGATGTTCTACATCTACGGCGAGGTCACGCGTGCGGGCGCCTACAAGGTCGAGCCCAACATGAGCGTCATGCAGGCGATCGCCGCCGGCGGCGGCATGACCCCCCGCGGCAGCGACCGGCGGCTGAAGCTGCGCCGCGCCACCGCCGACGGCAAATGGTTCGAAACCGATGTCGGGCTGCAGGAGGCGATCCGCGCCGACGACGTCATCTACGTGAGAGAAGCCCTCTTCTAGGGAGAACGAAATGGACCTCAGCCAATTTTTGCTTGCACTTCGCGCACGCCGCAAGGCGTTCATGCTAGCGCTGATCGCGACGATCGTCGCCGCGCTCGCCGTCGCCTTCATCATGCCCAAGAAGTACGTCGGCC
>JBJMWH010000399.1:0-3075 GCA_045810245.1 Burkholderiales bacterium
CGCCCGACGGCGTCTCGGTCGGCGTGCCCGTCGGCCCCATGAGGACGACCGGCTCGCCCGGCGCGAGCTGCGCGCACAGGTCGGACGAGCCGCCCATTTCGAGCACGATGGTCGACAGCAATCCGTGCTCGCGGTCGACCGCGGCGCCGGTGAGCGCGAGCCCTTCCTTCGCCAGCCGGGTGCCGTCGGCGCTGCGCGAGAGCGTTTCGTAGTTCTGCAGCCGATAGAATTGCCCGGGCGCGAAGGCGCGCGCCGCCATCGGCGCGCGCACCACGACCTCGACGATGGTGGGCGTGAGCCGGTTGATCGCGTGCACGATCGGCCGCAGTTCGTCATCGAGGCGCGTCATCAGCGCCGCGGGCGCGACCGCGGATGGCGGCTGGCGTTCCAGCATCCGGCTGACGACGGGATAGCCCTGCTTGGCGCTCGCCATCGCCTTCACCACGTTGCCGGCAAAGGACGGATGCAGATCGCCGAAGAAGCTGATGGAGCGGCCGTCCGGCCGCACGCTCATCAGCACATGCGCGGCGGTCGGCTTGGTGGTGCGCTCGGGGCTCACCTTCTGCCCGTTCTCGTCGAAGGCCTGGAAATACTTGCCGTCGATGGCGACGTGCTGCGGCTCCTCGCGCCCGAGCACGGTGTTGGGCTGGGTGCCGGCCGCGACCAGGATCGTGCGCGCGGGCAGCACGACCTCGAGCGGCGGCGCGCCCGGATCGGTGTCGGCCGCGGCCTGGGAGGACAGCCGCAGCGCGCGCGCGGAGCCGAAACCATCGAGCAGGACCTCTTCCGGCGTCAGGCGCTCGGAGAAACCGATCCCCTCCTCCAGCGCCTTCGCCACCTCTTCGTGGTTGAGGGTGTAGCTCGGAGAATCGATCATGCGCCGCCGATAGACGATGGTGGCGCCGCCCCATTGGCGGAGCAGCTCCGCGAGCTGCGGCTTGCGGCCCTCGCGCGCGGCCTGCGCGCGCTCGGCGCGGATCGCGCGCGCGTGCTCCAGGAACTCGGTCGCGGTGTCGGCTTCCTGCGTGGTCCAGCCGGCGCGGATGGCGGCTTCGCCGCGCTCCTCGACCAGCGTCTCGTAGCGGCTGAGGAATTTCTCCACCTGCAGCGGATAATAGGCGAGCGCCTCGGTCGCGGTGTCGATCGCGGTGAGCCCGCCGCCGATGACCACCACCGGCAGCCGCACCTGCAGGTTGGCGAGGCTGTCGGTCTTGGCGGCGCCGGTGAGCTGCAGCGCCATCAGGAAGTCGGAGGCCTGGCGCACGCCGGCGGCGAGCCCGTTCTTCATCGGCACGATGGTCGGGCGGCCGGCGCCGGCGCACAGCGCGATGTGGTCGAAGCCGAGCGCGAAGGCGCTGTCGATGGTGAGCGTGCCGCCGAAGCGCACGCCGCCGAACATCGCGAACTCGCCGCGCCGTTCCAGCAGCAGACGGATGAGCTTGAGGAAGTTCTTGTCCCAGCGCACAGTGATGCCGTATTCGGCGACGCCGCCGAACCCGGCCATGACGCGGCTGTCGAGCGGCTCGCGCAGCTCGGCGGCATCGCGGATCGGACGGAACGGCGTGCGCGCGCCGCCGGCATCGACACCGGAGATCGCGGCATCGAGCGGCTCGATCTTGAGCCCGTCGATCGCCATGACGGTGTGGCCGTCGTTCATGAGGTGATGCGCGAGCGTGAAGCCGGCCGGCCCGAGGCCCACGATCAGCACCTTGCGGCCGGTCGCCGGCTTCGGCAACGGCCGGCGCAGGTTGAGCGGATTCCACCGCGTCAGCAGCGCATAGATCTCGAACCCCCAGGGCAGCGCCAGCACGTCCTTGAGCACGCGGGTCTCGACCTGCGGAATGTCGACCGGCTCCTGCTTCTGGTAGATGCAGGCCTTCATGCAATCGTTGCAGATGCGGTGGCCGGTGGCCGCGCACATCGGGTTGTCGATCACCACGATGCCGAGGGCGCCGATGGTGTGGCCGCCGGCCTCGACCAGGTTCATCTCCGAGATCTTCTCGTCGAGCGGACAGCCGGCGAGCGGCACCCCGAACGCGCTCTTCTTGAACTCGCCGCTCTTCTCCCTGAGCCCCTTCGAGCAGGAATCCTTGCCCTGGTTGTGGCACCAGATGCAGTAGTTGGCGTGATCGAGCGCGCCGGTGAGATCGGTGCCGGGATCGGTCAGCGCGAAACCATCGCGCGCACGCCGATGCGCGCGCGGCAGCTTGAGCATGGTCACGCCCTCGACCACCTCGGTCTCGACCGGAACGAGATGGTGCGGGTCGACCTTGTGCGGCACCTTGAACAGGATGCCGGCCTTGTGCAGCGCCTGGCCCTGCGGCGTGTGCGTCGCCCAGGCGGCGTAGCGCGCGGCGAGATCCAACTCCGCCGCGTGCGCCGCCTCTTCTTTCATCCAGGCATCGACGCGCTCGGCGAAGCGCAGCTCGGTCAGCTCGCCGCCGAGCAGCGGCTCGAGCTCCTCCCGCAACGCGGCGCCGTCGAAAGCAGCGGCCTGATCAAGACCGTATTTCTTGGCGGCGCGGCGCTGCACGAACAGCCGCTTCACCGAATAGAGCGGCGCCAATGCCTCATGGCGGGATCGCAGCGTCCCGACCTCGTGCGCGATGCCGAACAGCTCGGCGATGAACTCTTCCAGCACCGGCGCAAGCTCGACGATGAGATCGGATTCCGGCTTGCCCTCCAGCTGTGCGGGCGCGGCGCGCGCCGTCATCAGCCGGTTGTGCAGCTCCGGGTTTTGCGCCTTGAGAAAATCCACGAACTGGCCGTCGAGGCGGACCAGGCCGTCGCGGCCATAAAGGTCCGCGAACCGCAGATCGAACCCGAGGGTCAGGCTTTCAGTCATCGATCGGACGTCCTCGACGCCTGGACATGTGGCCGATGGCACCGGGCGGCCAGACCCGCGATCGGGAATTTCCTGCACGATCGACTAGGCCCCGGCCTGAAACCGCTCGATCACCGCGGCCGGGATCGGTATCCCCTTCAATTTGATCGGATCGTTCGGATCCTGGGCGGCCCAAACCCGGGTCTCATGGCCCTCGACCGCGAGCTGCCCACCGATCGAGATATGGTGCG
>JBJMWH010000400.1:0-3089 GCA_045810245.1 Burkholderiales bacterium
GCTCGACGTTGCAGGCGCGGTTGAGAAGAAAGCGAAACTTCTCCGCGGACCAGAACGGATGTTTTACGGACTCGTGGAGTTCGAGGTTTGTGACCCCGACGGCCATCGCGTGTGCGTCGGTGGTGACGCTCCCCCTGGCGCACACGTCAAAGTGCGCGAGGAGTAGCGGAACCTCTTAGCGCGCGCGCATCACGTAGCGCGGCTCGAACTCACGCGCCTCGCCCCGCGCGAAGGCCACCACGATCCGGTCGTCGTGCACTTCGGCCACCGTGCCGGCGCCGTACTTCGGCACGCGCACGGCGTCGCCCTTCTTCAGGCGTGGCTGCGCCCTCATCTTCAGGGTGGAGGCGTCCACGTCGCCCTTGCGCTGTACGCAGTTGTCGCAGTGGCCGCAGCCGTCGCCCTCTTCGACGGCCTCGTCGAAGTATTCGAGGATCATCTTCCAGCGGCATTGCGTGCCGCGGGCGTAGGCGGCGAGGAGCTCGACCTTGCTGCGCTTCCTGGCGAAATAGAGCTGCACCCGGCGATCGGCGTGGTCGTAGAGAAGAGTGCAGCGGGCTTCTTCCCCGTCGCGGCCGGCGCGACCGGCTTCCTGGTAGTACGCCTCCAGGCTTCCCGGGAGCTGGTAGTGCAGCACGTAGCGGATGTCCTGCCGGTCGATGCCCATGCCGAAGGCGTTGGTCGCTACCATGGTGCGCGCGGCGCCGCTCATGAAGGCGTCCTGGCGCTCGGCGCGCTCCCGGCCGCCGAGCCGGCCGTGGTAGAGCTGCGCGTCCTCCCCCTGCGCGGCAAGCCACGCGTGCACCTCCTTCGCCATGCGCACGGTGGCGCAGTACACGATCCCCGCGCCCCCCGAGCGGACCACCTCGAGCAGCGACTGTCGCTTCTCCGCCGCATTCGTGGTCTGCAGCACCTCGAAGTACAGGTTCGGCCGGTATACCCCCGCGTTCAGCACGCGCATCCGCGGGCGCCCGAGCTGGCGGGCGATGTCGTCAATGACATCGGGGGTTGCGGTCGCCGTGAGGGCGAGCAGCGTCGGATTGCCCAGCGCGCGCAGCGCCGCGCCCAGCCCGAGATAGGCGGGACGGAAATCGTGGCCCCACTGCGTGATGCAATGCGCTTCATCGACCACGAAGAGATCAATCCGGCTCGCCTTGAGCTCCGCCACGACCGCCGGGTTGGCGAGTTGCTCGGGCGTGGTGAAGATGAAGTCGGCCTTGCGGCCGCGGATCCGGCGCATCGCCTCGCGCCGCTCGCGGCCGGACAGCGCGCTGTTCACCGCCGCCGCCTCGACCCCGCGCTCCTCGAGCTTGTCGGACTGGTCTTTCATCAGGGCGATCAGCGGCGAGACCACGATCGTGGTACCGCGCATCTGCAGCGTCGGCAGCTGATAGCACAGCGACTTGCCGGCGCCGGAAGGCATGATCGCGAGCGTGTCGCGGCCGGCGAGCACGCTTTGGATGACCTCGCGCTGGCCCGGACGCAGGCCGCGCAGGCCGAAGCGACGCCGCAGCAGGTTCTTGAGGCCTTTCACTACTTCGCCAGGACCCGCATGGCGCGCTCGAGACCGCCGAGTGTCGTTGGATACATGCGCCCGTTCACCAGCTCCTTGATGATGGCGATCGACTGCCGGTAGGGCCAGATCTCCTCGGGCTCCGGATTGAGCCAAACGCACTTCGCATAGACGTCCGTCACGCGTTTGATCCATGCCGCACCGGGCTCGTCGTTGAAGTACTCCACCGAGCCGCCGGGCTGCAGGATCTCGTAGGGGCTCATGGTCGCGTCGCCGACGAAGATCACCTTGTAGTCGTGGCCGTACTTGTGCAGGAGCTCCCAGGTACGGGTGCGCTCGGAATGCCGGCGCCGGTTGTCCTTCCACACGAAGTCGTACAGGCAATTATGAAAGTAATAGAACTCGAGGTGCTTGAACTCGGTCTTCGCCGCCGAGAACAACTCTTCGGCGAGCTTGATGTGCTCGTCCATGGTGCCGCCGATGTCCATCAGCATCAGCACCTTGATCGCGTTGCGGCGCTCGGGCCGCATGTGGATGTCCAGGTACGCTTTTCTTGCAGTTTGAGAAATGGTCGTATCCAGATCGAATTCGTCCGGGGCGCCTTCGCGCGCGAACTTCCTCAATCTTCGCAGAGCGACCTTGATGTTGCGTGTGCCGAGTTCCACGGAATCGTCGAGATTGCGGTATTCGCGCTGGTCCCAGACCTTCACCGCGCTGCGGTTGCGCGAGCGCTCCTGCCCGATGCGGATGCCTTCCGGGTTGTAGCCATAGGCGCCGAACGGCGAGGTGCCGCCGGTGCCGATCCACTTCGAACCGCCCTGATGGCGGCCTTTCTGCTCCTCGAGCCGCTGTTTGAGGGTCTCCATCAGCTTGTCCCAGCCGCCGAGCGCCTCGATCTGCTTTTTCTCCTCCTCGGTGAGGGTGAGCTCCACCTGCTTCAGCAGCCACTCGAGCGGGATCTGAGACTCGATGCCCGGGATCGTCTCGACGCCGTGCCAGAACTCGGCGAACGCGCGGTCGAACTTGTCGTAGTTGGATTCGTCCTTTACCAGGGTCGCGCGCGACAGATAGTAGAAATCGTCGACCGAGGGCCCGATCACGCCCTTCTCCATCGCCTCGAGCAGCGTCAGATATTCCTTGATGGATACCGGGAGCCGGTGCGACTTCAGCTTGAGAAAAAAATCGATCAGCACCGCCGAATTATCGCATCGGCCGCGCGGCGGCTTGCGCTCGGTTAAAGCTTGCAAGGCGTGTCGAACTTCGCTGTGCGCGCAGCGCAAAGCCGATATCTTGTCTACAGGCGCACCTTGCGCTGCAGCCCCGGCACTTCCTTGTGACGGGGCTTTTTTTTGCCCGTACGCGGCTCAGCGAGAGAAGAGGATCAGGCGGCCTTGAGGTAGCACGCCGCAGCGGCGTGCGCGGTCTGTACGAAGCCGAGCGTATCGAGCTCCTCGAGCCAGGCGGCGAGGCTGCGCTGGTCGCATCCGCCTGCTGCGGCGCCTATAACGGCGACCTCGCTCGGCCCGTGAATGGCCGCAAGGATGCGCCGATAGTGCACCGGCAATCCAGAGTCGCC
>JBJMWH010000401.1:0-6055 GCA_045810245.1 Burkholderiales bacterium
GGACCGGCTCCTTCGCGGCCGCGAAGGACGACGAATTCCAGGCGCTGGCGCGCATGATGGCGATGTGGGGGCACTGAGGGCCCCTAATGTCCGCTGTTGTTGGCTAGGCTTTCCACGAACTCGGCGATGCGGCGGTTCACGTCGTCGGCGGCCTCGATCTGCGTGAAGTGACCGGTGTCCGGGACGACGGCGATCCTCGCGCCGGGAACCGCGCTCCGAATGAGATCGAGGTAAGGCGAGCTCTGGCCGGGCTTGAGGGGCGAGCGGCGCATCTGCGCATCGCGCGTGGTGCTCTGGATCGCGAGGAGCGGCGTGCGCACCGCGGCGAGCGCCGAATCCATTTCGGCGGCGTCCCAGCGCGCCATCGAAGGCCAGAGGAACGGGCCGAACTGCGCGCTTTGGCGAAGCGCCCGGGCGACGATCGCGTCGGCTTCGGGCGAGGCCGAGAAGAACATTTGCCTGAAGAGGTTTTCCGCGAAGGCGCTATAGCCAACCTTCTCGATCATCGCGCGGGCAGCGGCCTCCGCCGTGTCCGGGTCTCCGCTCCCGGAGCGGCTGCCGTCGATCAGCACGATGCCGCCCACGAGCTCGGATCTCTGGGACGCAACAAGCAGCCGGTTCGCTTCCAGCACCACGCGCGTACCCATGCTGTGGCCGATCAGGATGCAGCCGTTCAGCTCGAGGTGGTTGACGAGCGCCGCGACGTCGCCGCCGTAGTGCGCGATCGAGCATTCGTGCGGGCGCCCCGGCGTGTCGCCGTGGCCGCGCAAGTCGCACGCGACGACTTCGTTGGTGCGGGAAAAGAAGTCCAATTGGGACCGCCAATCGGCGTGGTTGCACGCAAAGCCGTGGACGAAAACCAGCGGCGGGGCGCCGTGCCCCGCCCGGGCGAAGTGCATCCGGCTACTCCACTTCGGCTTGCGGCTTGTGCGCCGCGGCGAGCTTCTGCTGAAGCTGCGGCGGCGCTGCCTCGTAGTGGCTGAACTCCATGCTGTAGGAGCCGTGCCCCGCCGTGAGCGACTTCAGGCGCGCCGGGAAGTGCTCGAGCTCCGACAGCGGTGCCTGCGCCGTGATCTGCACGGTTCCGGGGCGCGGTGAATCGGAGCCCTTGATCTGCCCGCGATGCCCGGAAAGCTCGCCCGCCACGTCGCCCATCTTCGCCTCGGGGGCGATGATTTCGACATTCACGATCGGCTCCAGGACGATGGCACGCGCCTTGCCCAGCGCGTCGAGGAATGCCTTGCGCCCGGCCGAAACGAACGCCACTTCCTTCGAGTCCACGGGATGGCTCTTGCCGTCGTACACGATCACGCGCACGTCCTGCAGCGGGTAGCCGGCGATGTAGCCGCTTTCGAGCACCCCGCGCACGCCTTTCTCCACCGCGGGAATGAACTGGTTCGGGATCGCGCCGCCCTTCACGCTGTCGACGAATTCGAAGCCGGTGCCGCGCGGCAGCGGCTCGACCTTCAGGAACACCTCGCCGAACTGGCCGGCGCCGCCGGTCTGCTTCTTGTGGCGGCTGTGGCCCTCGGCCCGGGCGGCGATGGTTTCGCGGAACGGGATGGAGGGCGGCCGGGTATCGAGCTCCAGCTTGTACTGCGACGACATCTTCTCCAGCACCGCCTTGAGGTGCATCTCGCCCAGGCCCCGCATGACGGTCTCGTTCGCCTGCGAGTTGTGCTCGATGCGGAAGCACGGGTCCTCGGCGACGATCTTGTGCAGCACGTCCGAGACCTTCTGCTCATCGCCGCGCTTCTTGGGCTGCACCGCGAGACCGAACACCGAAGTCGGCAGCTCGAGCGGCCGGGCATGCACGTGCGCGTCTTCGGCCGAATCGTGAAGCACGTGGTCGAACTGGATGTCGTCGATCTTGGCGATGGCGCAGATGTCGCCGGGTACAGCCTCGCTCACTTCGGTCTGGGTCTTCCCGCGCAGCATGTAAAGGTGTCCGGGCTTGATCGGCTTTCGCCCGTCGCCGATGAACAGCTGGCCGCCGGAGGTCAGCCGCCCCTGGTGCACGCGGAAAACCGCGACGCGGCCGATATAGGGATCGATCTCGATCTTGAACACGTGCGCGAGCGCGTGCTTCTTGGGGTCGGGCTCGGCCTGCAGCTCCTCGGTCCTGTCGCCGGCGGTCTTGACGTAGACCGGCGGATTGCCTTCCGAGGGATTGGGCAGGAGGTGAGTGATGACGTCGATCAGCTCGCCGATGCCCGCGCCGGTCTTCGCCGAGGTAAACACCACCGGGATGAGATGGCCCTCGCGCAGGGCGCGCTCGAGCGGGCCGTGCAGTTCCTCGGGCGTCACCTCGCCCTTCTCGAGGTAGGTCTCCATCAGCTTCTCGTCGACCTCGACCACCTGGTCGACCAGGCGCCGGTGCGCCTCTTCCACCGACGAGAAGTCGGCCTCGCCCGAGGGCGCGAAGAAGCAGTCGGAAACCTTGCCGCGGCCCCCGGCCGGCAGATTGAGCGGCAGGCATTCCTTGCCGAAGGTCTGCTGGATGCGCTCGAGCAGCTCCTCCAGGTCGACGTTGTCGGCGTCGATCTTGTTCACGATGACCAGGCGGTCGAGCCCGCGGCGCGCCGCCCATTGCATGAAGCGGCCGGTCATCATCTCGATGCCGTTCTGCGCGTTGATCACGATGCCGGCGGTCTCCACCGCGGCGAGCGCGGGCAGGGCGTGGCCCAGAAAATCGGGATAGCCCGGGGTGTCGAGCAGGTGGATGCGGGTGTCTTGGGTCTCGAAGCTTGCGACCGCGAGCTTCAGGGAGTGCTGCAGCTGCTTTTCAAGGGGGGTGTAGTCACATGCAGTGGTGCCGCGCTCGACGCTGCCGCCGGCTGGGATCGCTCCCGCCTTTGCGAGCAGCGCCTCGGCCAGGCTGGTCTTTCCCGCTCCAGACTGGCCGACCAGCGCAAGAGTCCTTATACGCTCGATCGAATTTGACACGGGTTTCCTCCTCGCCCGGGGAGTTATAGCAGCAACGCGCCGCGGTAAGGAAGGGCCCGGATGGGCCCGGACCCCAGGAAGACCGGCCCGTTTCCTAGCGCGGGACGTGCCGCGGGGTCGACACCGCCAGGAAAATCTCGCGTAAAAACAAAAGGAGGGACGCGATCAGGGCCAGCATGGCGAAGACGAACATCGCGCCGATGGTGTAGGAGAGCCTGACCTGCACGAACGCACCGATAAAAGCGCCCGCAATCAGTAAGCAGACGAACAGGCCTGAAATCACGGCCGCCGTGATCGCGAAATAGACGAAGCGGATGCGCCGCGCAATGACCCCCAGCTCCTCGCGCGCCGAGAGCTGCTCCCCATCCGGCATCTTGGCCAGCTTCGATTCGAGATCGCGGCGGCGATCGACTGCGCGCCCAAGCCGGATGTTGAGCGCGGCGATCACCGTGCCGATCGCCGTCAGCAGGAACACCGGGGCGACGGCGAGCTGGATGACGCCGAAGATCTCGGGGACGTGGGGGTCGAAGTCCACGTCCCAGTCTAGCCAAAAACCGGGGTGCCCGGTCCTGCCGCCCTACTTCTTGCAGGGATCGGTGGGCGGCCTGGGGCAGGGCGCCGCCGGGGTCGCTCCGCCTCCGGTCGTGTGCTGCTGCGTCTGCTGCTGCTGCAGCTCGTTGGTGGCTTTTTTGTCCTTGCTGGCGATGGCGGCGGCCGCGCCAACGGTGACCAGGCCGGCGATCATCCACTTCGCGTCGATGTCATTCAGCGAAAAGGCGTTCAGCATCGTGCTGTCGACGCGGATCGCCTGATAGTCGCGCCTGCCCTGGATCTGCAGACCGACGCTCCACTGCTGCTCGGCCTTGCGCGAGGGCCGCAAGTCGAGCGGAATGCTGATGTAGAACATCGTAAGTGCTTGCTCGCCGGGGTCGACGGCAGCCGCCGGCGTAGCGGCCGCGAGCAGGGCCGCGGCTGCGGCCAGTTTCTTGAACGTCATGAATTGCCCCCTCCATATTCGGGCTAGGAGAAGGCTATCGGCCGATCGACTGTGCAATCCATCACACGGACCGGGCGCCGCATGGTCCGGCCTACTTCACTTCTTCTTCGCGTCGTCCTTCTTCTCGAGCATCTCGGCGCGCTTTTTCAGCGTGTCTTCGAGCTTGGACTTCGGGATGAGCAGCACGTAGTTCGAAAGCAGCTTCTCGCGCGGCAGGCGCTCCTCGATTTTCTTGAGCCGTTCGGCATCCTTGTCGTCCCTGCGCAGCGTGCCGGAAGAGCTGAAGCTGACCGGATAGTTGTCGCCCTGAAGCTTGCCCACCCGGATGGCGTAGGTCAGGCCGTCGAAGGTCGACGCCTGGATCGACACCGGCTGCTCGAGCGTCGTGCCCTGCGGCGCGACGTCGGCGAGCTCGAGCAGGCCCAGCGAATACGAGGCCGCGTTCGCCTTCGTGACCTCGAGCTTTTCGTCGGGCCGCGCGGCGGCCAGGCGCCAGTCGGCGTTGTCGCCGTCGCGCTCGATGCGGTAGCCGCCGCCTTCGGGATAGCGCACCTCAAGTGTCTTCACCTTCTCCACCTTGAACGAGGTCTTGTCGATCCACTCCGAGCTCTTGGTGGTGGCCTGGGTGAGCGGGTCGGAGACGACATAGACCATCTTCGGCTCGCCGGGCAGCGCAACGAAGCGGCCGTCGGCGCGCGCCTTGTCGGGGTTGTCGACCTCGCGCTTGAAGTACTTCTTGCCCACCACGAGCTTCGACAGCGGCTTGCCGTCGGCGCCGCCGAATTCCACCTGCGTCGCGCTTTCGTCCAGGTTGAGCCGCGCGCGGTCCTTGTCGCCGATCGGCTCGCTCTGCCCGACCTTGAGCGAAAGCGCCTGCACCACGAAATCGCGCACCTTCGCCACGTCCGCCGGAAAATCCCCGCGCTCGGCGAGCACCCAGCGCTCGTCCTTCTGCCGCACGGTCAGCGTGGCCTTCGGCTCGACGATGCGGATCGAGGCCACCTCGGCGGCCTTGAGGTCCTTGAGCAGGACGCGGCCGAGGACGTCGCTGTTGACGGGGCGCTGGCTGCGCTCCTGGTACTGGTAGAGCAGCGCGCCGCCGCCGAGGATGATCAGCAGCACCACGAGAATCGCGGCGAAGCGCGCGTTCATACGGCTTTCCTCCTCCTTCCGCCGACGAACGCGACGAGCAGGCCGATGAGCGCGACGAGCAGCGGCATCAGCACGATGTTGGCGACCTTGGTCCAGAACACCAGGCTCTCGGCGTCCTGGCGCAGGTTTTTGCGCACTTCCTTGAGCTGCAGCCGCGCCTCGGCGACGGTCTTGCGGAAGCGCTCGAGCTCGGCCTGCTGCTCGGGGGAGAGGAGCTGCGCCGACTTGCCCGCGGGTCCTTGCGACTTCTGCAGCTCCTGCAGCTTGGCGGTGGTCTTCTGCACTTCTTCCTCGAGCGCCTGGATCTTGCCGAAATACTGCTTCTGCGCCTCGGCCTCGAGCTCGCGCACCACGGTCAGCGGCCTGAACGCGCCCGTGCGGCTGCGCAGCGAGATGAAGTCGTCGCCCGCGGCGAACTGCTCCACCATGCCCATGGCGAAGGCGAGGTTGCCGTTCGAGGGCACGACGACCTTGCGGCCGAAGACGTCCTGGATGTCCACCGCGGCGCCGTCGGCCAGCATGTCGACGTCGGCGACCAGGATCACCGAATTCTCGTTCGTGCCCTCGCGCAGCGCGGGCGTCGTGCCGGCGACCGGCTTGTCCTTGTCGCCTTTCAATCCGTCAGGGAAAGCGGTCTTGAATTTGCCGGTGAGCCGCACGGCGAGCGGCAGCGCCTTGCCACTCGGCTTGAAGCTGCGGGTCGCCGGGTCGCCGGACTTGGTGGCATCGGCGTTGTCCACCAGCATCGAATTGGGGGAGCTGTGTACGAGATCGGTGACCTTCAACCCCTCAGCCGGCTTCAGGCTGAAGGCGCCGCCAAAGGCGTAAAGCAGCGTCTCGATCGAGGCCGTCACCACGTCGTCGCGCGAGAAGGCGGTGCGGTTGAGCGAGAGCACCGTCGGGGTGTAGCGCGCGCCACCGCCCGAGCCGAACACGACGTCGGAGATCACTTTGTTCGCG
>JBJMWH010000402.1:0-3180 GCA_045810245.1 Burkholderiales bacterium
CGTGCCGCATGAGCTTTCGGCCTCGGAAATAAAAACCCATATCGAGGCATTCGTCGGCTCGACTCTGCGTGCCAGGCGTATCGGCTTTGATGTCGTCGAGCTGCACTCGTCGCACGGCTATCTCCTGCACCAGTTCCTGTCGCCGCTTTCCAACCAGCGGACCGACGAGTACGGCAAGAACCGCATGAAAGCGCCGCTGGAAATCGCCGCCGCCGTGCGCGAAGTCTGGCCGAAAGAACGCGCGCTCGGCGCGCGCATCAGCGGCAGCGACTGGATGGACGGCGGCCTCGGGCCGGACGATGCGGTCGCGTATGCGAAAGAGCTGAAGCGTCTTGGCTACGACTACGTCTGCGTCTCGAGCGGCGCGTTGTCGCCGCTAGCGCGGATGAAGGTAGAACCGAACTACCAGGTTCCGTTTGCCGAACGAGTGAAAAAGGCGGTCGACATCAAGGTGCGCGCCGTCGGCATGATCGCCGACCCGGAGCAAGCCGAGGAGATCGTGGCCTCAGGCAAGGCCGACATGATCGCCATGGCACGCGCCTTCCTCGACAACCCGCGCTGGGTCTGGCATGCCGCCGAGCGCTTCGGCGTCAAGCTCGACTACCCGCCGCAATACGCGCGCAGCCGCGGCGACCTGTGGCCCGGCGCCAAGCTGGCTAGGAACCCTTCACCACAGCAATCTTATTCTCGACCGTCTTGACGCCCTCGACCTTCGAGGCGGCGGCGGCGGCGCGGTTGCGCTCGCCGGCGGTGGCGGCGGTGCCCCACAAGGTGACGGTGCCGTTGTTGGCGGTGACATCGATGCCGGCGGCCTGGATCTTCGCCTCGCCCTCGAGCGCTTTCTTCACTTTCTGCGCGAGTTCCTTGTTCGGGTCGGGCTTGGGCTCTTCCGCCTTTGCCTCCGGTTTGGGTGCCTCGGGCGCCTTGGCTTGCGGCGTAGGAACGGGGACGACGGGTACGGGTTCGGCCTTCTTGGCGGCTGGCGGCGGCGTTTGATCGCCGCAAGCGGCGAGGGCTAGCGCGGCAAGGGCTGCGAGAACGATGGATTTCATGACTACCTCCTATTCCAGGAGGCTACCAGTGGATCATGGCGCGCCGATAGCGCGAGGATGGCGAACTGCGGGCAGTTATTTGCTGTTGGTGCTGCTGCCGGCGGCGGTGCTGCCGCGGGCGGCCGAGTCGTCGTTGACCGTGAGATTGTTGGCAACCGACCGGACGCCGCCCACGCTCATGACGATGCGCTCGGCCTTTTCCTTCTGCGCCGGGGTTTCCACGCTGCCGTAAAGGGCGACGTTGCCGGCCTTGTTCTCGACGTCGATCTTGTTCGCGTCCAGGCTGGATTCGCTTACCAGCGCCGACTTCACTATCTGCGCGAGCGAGGAATCGGGCAGGGGCTTGCGCTGCTGCTGCTCATCCGAAGTGGTTTCGGCCAGCTTGCGCGCTTCGACGGATTGGGCGCCCGCCTCGGGTCGATTGCAGGAGGCGAGCACAGCCAACACCAGGAGGTACGGTAGGACGCGATCCACGCCTCGCCTCTTGCGAAAAACGTGCCCGTGTAGCCGGCGTGCGTGGCGTGTTGCTAGTGTGCGAACAGTCTCGCGACGGCCTGCGCGTCGAAGCGGTACTCGTGGTTGCACATCTCGTTGCGGATCACGACTTCGCCCTGCTCGGCGAGAATCGACTCGACCTCGCGTCGGCCGAGCCCGCGCAGCACGTCCTTCACCTTGCCCTCGTCGTAAGGACAGTGGTATTCGACGGCATGGAGGCGAAACACCCGCATCAGCTCCTCCGGAAATACGCGCGTGAGCAGATCGTAGGGCTGGGCGTCGCGCGTCTCGTCGAGCGCGAGGGTCGAGGCGAGGTGGGTGATGCGGTTCCATCCGTCGGGGTCGCGGCTGTCGGCGAGCGGCAGCTTCTCGAGCAGCAGCCCGCACAAGGCGCCGCGGTCGGCGAAGAGGCGCAGGAAGGCCGGCATCTGCTCCGACTGCGCGAGGTAATGGACGAAGATCTGCTCGAGGCTCTCGCCTTCGAGCGGCACCAGGCTCTGGTAGAGGCGTCCGCTTTTAACGTCCTCGAGGGTGACCGAGAGGCGGCCGTCGCCGAGGAGGCCGCGCTCGCTCAGCGGAGCGCCGAGATCCTTCTCGTAGGTCGCCATGCCCCGGATCCTCAATTCGGAGGTACAGTCGGCGACGAGCAGCTTCACCGGGCCCGAACCTTGCACTTGCAGCGTGACCCGTCCCGCGCCCTTCTGGTTGGCGCCGAGCAGGACGTTGAGGGCGGTGGTGTGGCCAAGAAGCGACGCAACGTCCTGCGGATAGTCCCGCCCGTCGAGCATCCGCTGCCAGGCGCCCGTGAGGCAGGTGAGGCGCCCGCGGATGTCGAGCTCCTCGAACAGGAAGCGCTGAACGTAGTCGGTCTGCATGGTCAAAAGTATAGCCACTGCGGTAGATCGCCAAGTCGCGTAGTGATAAAGGACTCTCCATGAGCGCTGTCGCCGCTCCCCGTCTCGCGCTGTCCGGTCACGACCTCTACCTTTTCCGCGAAGGTACGCACTCGCGTCTCTACCAAAAACTCGGCGCGCACCTCGTGGAGGGCGCGACCGAATTCGCGGTGTGGGCGCCCAACGCGGCCTCGGTTGCGGTGGTAGGCGAATTCAACGCCTGGGACCCGCGCCGGCATCCGATGCGGCAGGCGAGCGATGCCTCGGGCATCTGGTATGCACGCGTGCCCGAAGCACAGCAGGGAAGCATCTACAAGTACCACATCGTGTCCAAGCACGATGGCTACAAGGTCGACAAGGCCGATCCCTACGCATTTCGCTGCGAGACGCCGCCGAAGACCGGCTCGGTGGTCTGGGATCTCGACTACGAATGGCAAGACGCCGAGTGGATGCGCACGCGTGGGCGGCGCAATGCGCTCGACGCGCCGCACTCGGTCTACGAGGTGCATCTGGGCTCGTGGATGCGCTCGCCCGATTCACCGGACCGCTTCCTCGGCTACCGCGATCTCGCGCCGAAGCTCGCCGACTACGCGAAGCGCATGGGCTTCACGCACGTCGAGCTGATGCCGATCATGGAGCATCCGTTCTATGGCTCGTGGGGCTATCAGCTCACCGGCTACTTCGCGCCGACCACGCGCTATGGCGCGCCCGAAGATCTGATGTGCATGATCGACGAGCTC
>JBJMWH010000403.1:0-3377 GCA_045810245.1 Burkholderiales bacterium
AGCCAGCTGACCTGGGGCGCCGCCCAGCCGTTTGCCGGGATGCTCGCGGAGCGCATTGGAGCGGCCCGGGTGATCCTCGGCGGGACGCTCCTCGCGGCCGCCGTCGGTGCGATCATTCCGTTCGCTCACGGCGCTCCCATGCTGGTGGCGGTGTTCGCCCTGGGTGGGGTCGCCGCCACCGTCGGCAGCCCATCGCTTCTGATCGGCATCGTGAGCCAGCGCGTGCCGGCTCAGCAACGCGGCATGGTCGCGGGACTGATCGGCTCCGGCGGACCGCTCGGTCAACTCGTGCTCGCCCCCGCGACGCAGGCGATGATCTCGCTGGCCGGCTGGATCAGCGCAGCGCTGGCGCTGGCCGGCCTCGCGCTTGCCTCGCTTCCGCTCGCCCTCGCCTTTCGCCAACCCGCGGCGCCGGCCCGGACGGCGGCCGCGGCGCCCGATAGCCTGCGCAAGGCGCTCAACAGCCCGCATTACTGGATGATCAACGCCACGTTCTTCGTCTGCGGGCTGCACGTGTTTTTCCTCATGACGCACCTTCCCGGGGTGATCGAGCTGTGCGGGCTGCCTTCGAGCGTGTCGGGCATATCGCTCGCGGTACTGGGCCTCTTCAACATCGTCGGCAGCATCGTGGCCGGTTTCGCGATCGAGCGCTATTCGATGAAAGGCACTCTCGCATCGCTCTACGCCGCTCGCGGAATCGGCATCGTCCTGTTCATGGCGGCGCCGAAAAACGAGCTCACGGTGCTCGCATTCTCCGCCTGGATGGGAATCACCTACATGGCAGTGCTGCCGCCGACTGCGGGGCTTATCGGCCGGCTCTACGGCGCGCAACGCCTGGCGACGCTGCTCGGCATTACGTTCCTAGTGCACCAGGCGGGCGCGTTCCTCGGCGCCTGGCTCGGCGGCGTGGTGCTCGAGCGCACCGGCAGCTACGACCTGATGTGGCGCCTCGACCTCGCCCTCGCGGCGCTCGCCGCGGCCGTCAGCCTCGCCGTGCGCGAAGAGCCCCTTCCCGCAGTCACTCCGACTTGGCTCCGCTCCGCTTGACGAGCCGCGCCCACTTTTCCAGGTCGGCGGTCATGAAATCGCGGAACTGCGCCGGGCTGCTGCCGACCGGCTCGGAGCCGTCATCGACGATGCGGCTGCGGATGTCCGGAGCCTCGAGCGCCTTCACGAGCTCGGCGTGCAGCCGGGCCACAATATTGGGCGGCATTGCGCCAGGCCCGATGACGCCGTACCAGCCGACCACCTCGAATCCCGGCAGCGCCTCGGCCATCGCCGGTACCTCCGGCAGCGTCGCAAGGCGCTTCGGGGTCGTCACCGCGAGGGCGCGGAGCTTCCCGGAACGGACCTGGACAAGCGCTCCCTGCAGCCCCGAGAAGCTGTACTCGTAACGACCGCCCATCAGATCAATGAGCGCGGGACCGGTTCCTTTGTAGGGAATGTGCTGCGCCTTGACGCCGGCCATCTGGTTGTAGATTTCGCCGGCGAGGTGCCCGCCGGTTCCCAGTCCCGCCGACCCGTAATTCAAGGGCCCTGAAAAGCGCCGGGTCCAATCGATGAATTCCTGCAGCGTGCCCGGCGGCGAGGCGGGATTCACCAGAAGGAGAAAGCCGGCCGCGGTGAGCTGCGTGATCGGCGTGAAGTCATTGACCGGGTGGTAGGGCAGGCTCGGGTTGAGCGCCGCGTTCGCCGTATGCTGGTGATACGCGAGGAGCAGCGTGTAACCGTCGGGCGGCGCCTTGGCGGTGATCTCGCCCGCGACCACGCCGGAAGCGCTGGCGCGGTTGTCGACGATCACCTGCTGCTTGAGCGAGTCGGACAGCTTGGCACCGAAAATTCGGGCGAGGAGGTCGGTGGTTCCGCCGGGCGCCGCGGGGGTCAGGAGCCGGATCGGCCGGCTCGGATAGTCCTGCGCCTGCGCACCGCCGCCAGCCGCCAGCGCGGCGGCGAAAACCAAGCCTTCCATCGTCCTGCGAAAGCTCACGGACGAACTCTCCTTTCCCGGGATGTTCCGCTATTCATCGAGGTGGATGTTCCGCTCGCGGGCGAGCGCTGACCAGCGCGCGATGTCGGCTTTCATGAACTCCCCGAACTGCTCGGGGGTCATCGGCATGATTTCCATCGCCTCGCTCGCCAGACGATCCCGCAGCGCGGGCGCGGAGAGCGCCTTGTTGATCTCGGCGTTCAGCCTGCGGGTGATCTCGGGCGGCAGCTTGGCCGGGCCGACAATGCCGTACCACTGCACGCCGTCGAAGCCCTTGTAACCCGATTCCTCGAAGGTCGGCACGTCGGGCACGAGCGGATTGCGCTTGAGCCCGGTGACGGCGAGAGGCTTGAGCTTTCCGGCGCGGATGTGCGGCAGCGCCGCGGCGAGGCCGGGCATGAGCACGTTGATCTGGCCGCCGAGCATGTCGGTGATCGCCGGGCCTATGCCTTTGTAGTGGACGTAGACCGCGCCTTCGAGGTTCGCCGCGGCCCTGAACTGCTCGAGAGCGAGGTGGTTCAGGAGGCCGATGCCGCCGGTGCCCCAGTTGAGCTTGACCGGATCCTTCTTCGCGTAGTCGACGAAGGCTTTGAGGTTCGAAGTCGGCACCGAGGGCGTGACCACCAGGATGTTGGGCGTGCCGCCGACCATCGCGATCGGGGTGAAGTCGCGCAGCGCATCGTACTCGAGCTTGCGCACCGCGGGGTTGGTGCCGTGGGTGCCGACGTAGCCCACCATCAGCGTGTAGCCGTCGGGCGCGGCACGCTTCGTCGCCATCGCCGCGATCGAGCCGCCCGCGCCGCCGATGTTCTCGACGATGAACGACTGTCCGAGCGCCCGGCCGAGCTCGCCCCCGATGGTGCGTCCGGTGAGGTCGAGGCCCCCGCCGGGCTGGGCAGGCACGATGATCTTCACCGGCTTCGAGGGATACGCCTGCGCTGCGGCGAGCGCGGGAAGCACAGCCGACGCGACGAGAAGCGAAGCAGCCAAGCGCACGATCATGACGGTCCTCGGTGACGAGCGGAAAAGTTTACGCGGCCTTCGTGCCCGACTCACGGATCACTTTCGCCCATTTGGCCGTTTCCGTCTTGATATATGCAGCGAACGCCTGCGGCGTGCTGGCCATCGTTTGCGCCCCCACAATGGCGATCCGGAGATCCCTGCGCTGCGTCATCCCTCCTCCGGCTGACGCAATGGTACGCCGCCTAACCTCGCGGCGTCAGGCGCGTCCCGGAGGTACTAAGGGACGAACTCGTAGGCGCCGATATCGATGGCGTTGCGGGTGGGACGCGTCTCCCGGTTCGTCGGGTGCACGTACTGGTAGATCGGCGTCAGATCGAATGTGCCGCCGAGGCCAGGTGCCGTGCCCTGATCCATGCCCGGCGTGGTC